>CAYRWC010000402.1:0-2456 GCA_964427795.1 uncultured Oscillospiraceae bacterium
ACCCTCATCATCATTTTGGGTGTGCTGCTTCTGATACCGCTGACGCCGGTTTTGCAATCACCGGTTCTGGCGCCGGCTTTTGCCAATGTCATACCGGCTTTGTTCGGCGCTTTGGGTTATATGTTCATATCCCGCAACTGGAAATTATCGGTCCTGCCACTGATTTTCGTTTTCTTCCTGTTCCTGCTCTTACCGCTCGGCACCGCTAAAAGCATCAGCGGCGGTTTAATTCCGGTCACCGTTCTGATTACCATCGCCGGCGCGCGGGTGCTTTATCGCAAAAAATGGTTGTGAAAAGAAAGGGGCCCGTCCATGCCTGATGACCAAATACTATCCGAGCCGGCTCAACGCTATGCCGGCCATTTATCGGCGATGATCCGGTGCGCGACCGTATCGGCAGGCCGGGAAACCGATCCTGCCGCGTTCACCGGCATCCGATCCTTGCTCGAATCGATCTACCCGCTGGTTCACGCCAATCTGGAAAAGATCCTGATTGATGAAAGCAGCCTTCTTTTTCACTGGAAAGGTCAGGATGAGAGCAGCCGTCCGGAACCGCTTGTCCTGCTCGCGCATCATGATGTCGTCGAAGCAACCGGAACCTGGACCCATCCCCCTTTTGCGGGAGAAATCAGCGGAGGGCAGATCTGGGGCCGCGGCGCTCTCGACAATAAAGGCTCGCTCTGCGCCATTTTGGAAGCCATGGAAAAATTGCTGGCAGAAGGGTTCAAGCCGCGGCGAGGCATCTGGCTGGCTTCATCCCATGAGGAAGAACCGATCGGCGACGGAGCGGCTAAAATAGTTCAATATCTGGACAGTCTGAAAATCCGGCCCCTGATGGTCCTGGATGAGGGCGGCGCGATCATCGATCAAGTATTTCCGGGTGTATCCGGACAGGCTGCGCTCATTGGCGTCGCCGAAAAGGGCTACCTGAATATCCGAATAACCGCGCATTCCGCCGGCGGCCATGCCAGCACGCCGCCGGTGCCGTCGCCGATCGGCCGTTTAGCCGAGTTGATCTGCACAGTCGAGCGCCATCCCCCGTTTCCGGCTTGCTTCAATCAGGTTACCCGTAATTTGTTCCGCGCTTTAACGCCTCGCATGTCGGGGCCGCTGAAATTTGTCTTTAATCATCTCCGGCTGTTTGGCCCGTTTATGAAATATATCCTTCCCGCTCTGGGCGGCGAAGCGAGAGCCATGGTCATGACGACCTGCGCTTTCACCATGTGCCAAGGCAGCGGCGCGCCCAACGTATTGCCGGAAACCGCCTTGGTGACCGCCAATTTGCGAATCGGCATCCATCAGACGGCCGCCCAGGTGCTTGCGCAGCTGGAACGGCTGGCGCGGCCGCGCAATCTGGCGATCGAAACCCTGTATGCCCATGAAGCTTCGCCGGCCGCGCCGGAAAGCGGACCCGCTTACGATATGCTGAAGAACAGCCTGAAGTCTGCTTTTCCCGACGCCATCCCGGTGCCCTATATCATGCTGGCCGCCAGCGACGCCCACCACTTTACGGGACTGACGCCCTGTGTTTATCGTTTTTCGCCTTTCGAGCTCAGCAAAGAATTGCGGCGCAGTATTCATGGCGTTGATGAACGGCTGCCGGCGGCGGCTTTGGAAAAAGCCGTCGGTTTCTACCGGGACCTGATCCGGCAAATTTAGCGGCTCCGGTTCCCGCCGGTCAATTCGAGGTCAGCTTGTCGACAATACCCATGATTTCTTCGATTTTTTCCCGTTCCTGCCCCGTTTGGAAGGCTTCCTTAACACAGTTTTCCAAATGAGCCTGAATAACGTCCCGGTTGACTTTGCGCAGGATTGCCTGAGCAGCCATCAGTTGATTGGATATGTCCAGACAATAGCGGTCTTCCTCGATCATTTTCAGAAGGCCGTCCAGCTGGCCGCGCGCCGTTTTGATCAGGCGGGCTGCTTTTTCTTTATCGGCTTTCATTCTTGAGCCTCCGATTCCACGCCCGTAACTTCATAGCCGGCTTCTTGTACGGCCCGGATCAGCGTCTGGTCCGTCACGTCGGCCGACAAGACCGCCTCGGCGCTTTTCTTCGCCAAATCGACGTGAGCTTGAACGCCGGGCAGGGCGTTCAGGGCTTTTTCGACGCGCGCCTGACAATGGGCGCAGGTCATGCCTTCGATCTTGATTGTTTTTTTCATGGTTTTTTTCTCCTTTGGCGGGTTGTCCGCCGGCGTGCCAACCGTTGACGGGCTGGCTGCTTCGGTGGGAACGGATGATTGTCCGCCCGAGCCGGTTCGGCGTTGTACAGGCCGGCGCGGCCGGTTGGGTTTGAAGAATCGCAGACGCAAAGCGTTGGCGACAACGCTGACCGAACTGAGGCTCATGGCGGCGGCGGCAAAAGCCGGACTGAGGCTCCAGCCGATCAGCAGATAGAAGACGCCGGCCGCCAGCGGAATACCGATGCTGTTGTAAAAGAAAGCCCAGAAAAGAT
>CAYRWC010000403.1:0-2455 GCA_964427795.1 uncultured Oscillospiraceae bacterium
GGTTGAACCGGTAGTCATCGAAACGGCTCCCGGACGATTGATCATGATCATCCGTACGGTTCTGGGTTGTTTCTATTATGCTGTTTCGGCCGACGGCGGCGCAACCTGGTCCCAGGCGGCGCCTAGCAATATTAAATCATCCAATGCGCCGGCGGTCCTTGAGAAACTGGCGGACGGCCAGATCGTCATGGCCTGGAATAATTGCAACGGCGCTCCGATGCAAGGTGTTCGCTATAGTTTTGCCAGACAGTGCCTGCATGTTGCCGTCTCCGACGACGGTTTTCAAACGCTGCAGGGCTGCCGGATGATTGTTAAAAAAATCGCCGGCGATCCGGACGGCGTGAAAAATTGCTACCCATTTGCCTCGCCTGCCGGCGCGGACGCGGTTTTTCTGCGGTATTTCACCGTTGATTCCCGCGACGGTGAAGACTGGACCGAACCGAACGGCAAACTGATCGTGCTATCGGTGAATGATCTTCGCGAAACGGATTTTTCGGATGATTTCAGTGCCGGAGACGAGCAGTGGATAACCGATTACCAAACGTCCGGCCTGATCGAAAGGAACAGCAAAAAATCACTTCGGATCAAAGCTGAAGACGGACAGATCGGCTATGCCATGACCAATTTCCCGTTCAGCCGCGCCGGGTCGGCCGTGTTGACTTTCCGGACGACGCCCGGTTTTAGCGGTGCCAGGCTGATTCTGGCCGATAATTATCTGGACCGGGCCAGTTTTCAATCGTTAAAAGCCGGCGATCCTTATCGGCAATACATCGATGAATCCTATCTGGCGATATCTTTGGCCGGCTCAGCTCAATCGGGAGCACTGATGGCTGTTCCCGGAGAAATCGGCACATTGACGCTGACCTGGGATAACGAAATCGGGACCGTAAGGGCATCTTGCGGCGGTTCTTGTCTGGAACAAATTATTCCCTCGTCGTTTAAGGGTTTTAATCATTTCGGTGTGGTAGTCGACGACAACAGCCAATCTATAGACATCGAACAGCTGACCGTCCAAAACGATAAGCCGGGTTTGCCGACGGGCATTCCTCAACAGCTATGATTGGCGCCGACGAGGTTTATGCCGCTCTGACCGGACCGATTGCATCCGTATCCACACCCTTCGATAAGGACGGAAACATCGACTGGAAAAGCTTGCGGAAAATCGTCGATTTTATTATCGAAGGCGGCAGCCGGACGGTATTGCTGACGTGCGGCGACAGCCTGTATACGGTGCTGACCGACCGTGAGATTGCGCAGGTAACCAAAACCGTAGCTGAACAAACAGCCGGCCGGGCCATGCTCGTTGCTGCCGGCAGCTGGTGGCTGGGCGAAAGCATAACATTTGCCCGTATGATCCGGGAGTGGGGCGTCGACCTGTTCATGCCGCTGCCGCCCGATTGGGCCGGATCATGTTCAGAAGAAGGACTAGCCGATTATTACCGGGCTATTGCCGCCGAAATACCGGTCATGCTGGTTACGGCTTTGGGCGGACGTCCGCTGCCGCTTTCACTCATCCGGAATCTCCTAGACGGCCGGGAGCCGATTCTTGCCGTCAAGGATGATATTTGCGGCGCTTACGGCAAACGGCTGGCAAGTATGGTTCAAGGCCGCTGCGCTTACTTGTCCGGCGGCAGAAAACAAAATCATCTCGATATCGCGCCCTATGGCGCCGCCGGCTATCTTTCCGTATACCAACGCTTTTGGCCGGCTGTTGCTCAAGCGTACTGGCAGGCTGTTAAAATTGGCCGCCTGGACCAGGCCGCAGCCATCATCAATACCTATGACGCATCTTTAATGGAGGAACTCCCGGCAGAATTAGGCTTGCACTTCGACGCCGTTATCCACGGATGTCTGGAGCTTTTCGGTTTAGCCGGACGTTGGCGTCGAAATCCTTATATGAGCGCATCAGACCAGCAAATGGAGAAGATCCGGCAGTTCTTCGCCTGCCGGAATATAATCGGGGGAGAGGGATATGAAAAATCGTAAAGAAATTTTTTTAACCGATCTGGGTAATCTGGCTGCACCGCAAAATAACCTGTCCGATATCCGGGAAACCGGGCGATGGGAAAAGGTGCCGTACAGAACGGCAGAACGCAGCGGTACTTTATTGGCTGCCATGAAAAATGTGCGGCCGGATCCGGTTATTTTTATGCCGCATCTCGTAGGCTGGTACAGAATTTACGTCTGTATGGGCGCTTATGGCGTTTTTGGCACACAATATGTCAACTTGCAGCTGAGCCGGGACAAAACATTTGCCCAGCTGTGCCCAAGCGGCAATTATAATGGTAAATTTGAGGAAGTTTATTGGAAAAGCGCCGATATGACCGGCCAAACGGTTACCTTATCCAAGTTTAAAACCGGTATTGAACATGATACGATGCTGGCTTGGCTGCGTTTTGTGCCGATGGACGAAACGGAAGCCGCCGCGTTTGAAGCTGACCAAAAGCGAACCGAC
>CAYRWC010000404.1:0-2449 GCA_964427795.1 uncultured Oscillospiraceae bacterium
ACATATCGTTCCTTTAGCCCGGATAAGGCCAGATTTTCCCTGGCCCGGGCATTCATGCCTTTTGAAGCGTCCAGGTGAACTATTTCACCGGCGCCCGCCGCGGCGCAAGCCACTGTCGCGCCCCCCGTGTAGGCGAAAAGATTCAGTATCCTCGGCTGCCGGTTTGCCGCGACGGCTTGTTTAATTTTTTCGGCGCAAAAGTCCCAATTAACGGCTTGTTCCGGGAACAGCCCGGTGTGTTTGAATCCGGTCGGTTCGATCCGGAAAGTCAATAATCCGGCCGCACCGCGATATTGGATATCCCAGGTCGCAGGCAGCGGCCTCGTTTTTTCCCAATAACCGCCGCCGGTCGCGCTGCGGTGATACAAAGCATCCGGCCGCGGCCAGGAGTCATGAGGCCAAATCGCTTGCGGATCCGGTCTTTGCAGGATGTAATCACCCCAACGTTCAAGTTTTTCACCGTCTCCGGCATCGAGTAATTCAAAATCCTGCCAATGATCCGCTAATTTCATGTTGCTTATCTCCTCCGGGCATATTTTTCATTATAGCATAGGGTAAAGATGAACAATCATGGCAAATTTTCATCTGCCGCTTAAAATAGTTTATAATGGTAACAGAAATTTGCTGTTCAAGACAGGCTCAAGCCTGATTCCGGCATACGGCAAGGCAGGTGACTCAAAATGGCTAAGGCGCCTCATATTTTGATTTGTGATGACGATCCGGTTATCCATGAGTCTTTGGGACTCTACCTGACAGCGGAACGCTTCACCCACAGCTCCGCCTTCGACGGAGAACAAGCTCTGCAAAAAGTTGAAACCGATCATCCGGATTTGGTTATTTTAGATTTGATGATGCCACGCATGACCGGGACGGAGGTCTGTCGTGAAATCCGCCGCCATAATACCGTGCCGATCATCATGCTAACCGCTAAAGGAGAGGAAATCGATCGCGTTCTTGGCTTGGAACTTGGCGCCGACGACTATATTGTCAAACCGTTCAGTCCCCGTGAAGTGATCGCCCGCATTAAGGCCGTTTTACGCCGGTTAGGCGACAGCCATCAGGACAGCAATACAATTTTGCGGTTTGAGGATCTGGAAATCAACCTGGAGAATTACCAAGTTAAAGTCAAAAGTGAAAACGTTCCCTGCACGCCCAAAGAAGTGGAAATTCTGCATCTGCTGGCTTCCCATCCGGGTCAGGTCATGGATCGCGAGCAAATTTTGTCCCAGGTATGGGGTTATGATTATTTCGGCGATACCCGGACGGTAGACACGCATATCAAGCGGATCAGGCAAAAGATAACGGTTGACAATGCGCCCTGGGGTTTAATCACCGTTTATGGCGTCGGTTATAAATTCGAGGTATTTCACTAGATGCAAAAAAGTGTCTTTTTTCGCCGCGTTCTGGCGCTGCTTTTGGTCGCCTTACTGCTTTGGGCGCTATTGACTGCTTTATTATACAGTGTTATTTCACGACCGGTCTTCACCCGGATCAAAGTGGCCGAATTGCAACCTAAAGCTGTATCCATCGCCAATATGGCAGCCCAAAACTACATGCAGGCCGATCCCTACTTTGACGAATTGCTCGATTCGGCCTTTGATCTTTTCGATGTCTGGATTTTTGTCGTCGACGGCCTCAGTGGCAATATTCGCAATACAACCATGCCTGATGAATCGGCTGATTCGGTCAAAGAAATATATGCCCAGATCGATAAAAACATGCCGCAAATCATGACCGGAGACTATTCTTCACTCTGGTTTACCGGAAGACTAAACCAAAACGCCAGCGAGATGCTTTATATCGGCGTACCGGTTTATCAGAATTTCGGCCGGCAGACCAGCGTGGTTGGCGCCGTCTTTTTTGTCAAACCGCTCAAAGAATTGAATGCCGGCCTCAACAGCATGAATATCGCCTTGCTGGTTTCCACGCTTCTGGTCTTTATTTTAATGATCGTACCCACCTATCTGGCGACCGCAAAACTGGTGCGGCCTTTGCGTCAGACCCGGGATGTGGCGCTGGCCATGGCGGCCGGCAATTTTCAGGTTCGGGCCGACACCCGGCAAAGCGGAGAAATCGGCGAGCTGGCCGCGACCATGAATAATTTGGCGCAAGAACTGTCGCAGACCATATCGGCTCTGACTCTGGAACGAAATCGGCTGAAGCAGGTTCTTGACGGGATGAGCGACGGTTTGATCGCCGTGGACGCGGACGGCCGGGTTACCCAGACCAACCAGGCCGCCTGGTCTTTGCTGGGTTTTGACAACCATCTGCAGCCGGAAAAGGAAACGGACTTGTTCTGCCGTATCCCGGATATTTCCGCGGCTTTCACCAAAGCTATGCAGGATAACCGGCCGGACCAATGCACCGTCCGCAGCGGAAACCGGATCATCCGGATTCAGACCGAGCCGCTGCAAACCGGCTCCGGTGATGTGGCCGGCGCTGTCGCTCT
>CAYRWC010000405.1:0-2449 GCA_964427795.1 uncultured Oscillospiraceae bacterium
CAAATGGCGTTATGTACTTCAAAGGCTCAAGACGGCTGTTGATATCGATTGCCGATGAAATGACGAAAGCGACCAGCAGAATTGCAGTAGAAACTGAGGCGGCGGATTGGGGATTCCGGCTTGCAGCGGCTGTTGCTGTACCGATCAATAGGAACATCAGCTGCAAAATAAACATCCCGGCCATGAGTACCCCTATTTCCTCCGTTATATTCTCTCCCTTAGCGTACTTTCCCATCAGGACGACTGAAAAAATCAGGGTAACAAGGTTGAAGACGACAATATTTATAAGGGATGCTAAAAGTTTGGCGGTAATTATTTTGCTTCTGGAGACAGGCTTCACCAGCAAAAACTCAGCCGTTTTGTCCCGTTCTTCCTTGGCAATGATATTGGCGCCGAGCAAAGAAGCGTGGACGGTCGCCAACAAAAGAAGATACAAATATAACATCCCATAAAATCCGCTGACTTTGGTCAGGTCGAAATTCCCCATCCCCAATACCGCTTTGATCGAACTGGGGATTTGCGACAACAATTCATTCAAGGACTGTCCTGTTTCAGCATAGGCCGTAAATTTACCGATGGAGGAGACGATCATCAGAAATATGGCGATGCTCCAGATGATCAGTGCGCGGCGATGCGCCTTCAATTCTCTCAGAAAAATATTCATTGGGTTCCCTCCTCAAACGGTATGGATATCTTTTTTCACGTAGACCAGGCAGCTCAGCGCAATTGCAGCGATGATGACGGCCATGCCGGTCACCACAAAACGCGTTTCATAGGCGGCATGTCCGATGATATACACCGGATCAAAATAGCGGAACGGCGAAAAATACCGGACCTTTTCTTCACCGAGAATCGATCCCAGGGAGCCTAAGACATAGAACCCGAAAACAGTACTCAGAGATACCGAGATCACCGACTTTATCTTTCCGGCGAGCACTGCAATCATAATTCCCAGAGCCATGAGCATTAATTGGACAAAGAACAGCGTGAACGAAATCAGGCAGAATACTTTCAGATTAAACGCGCCGACAACGGCGACCGCCGCGAAAACCGTCAGCCCCAGATAAATAATATTGGTCATAAGCAAAGCAGAAAAGGCGGCCAGCAATTTGGACATCAGGATGCCGAGCCGGCTTACCGGCTTGGTCATCAAAAAATCCGCGGTTTTGTCCCGCACCTCTTTGGAAACAATGGCGATTCCAAGATTCATGGCCTGAATGCCCCCGCATAATAAGACAAAGGAGAAGACAAAGGAGTAAAAACCTTCCAGCGTCGAAACGCTGTCGACTAAAATGTTGAAGCCCTTTTTCAGCACCTCGGGCATATTGCTCAGAAAAGCCTTAAACTCTTCAATGTCCCGGCCAAGTTCCTTAAAAAGAAAGATGTACAGCACCGCCAAAAGCGTCATGGAGCACGCCCAAACGATGATGGATTTGCTGTAGGCCTTAAGCTCATGCCGGAAGATATTCTTCATGAGCATCAGGCCTCCTTTCCATAATAGTGCATAAAGATTTCTTCCAGGCTCGGCTCCTCGATCCAGATATTAATGATTTCCACTTCCGCCAGCTTTTTCAGGATGAGATTGATATTCCCCTTGAATAAGAAGCTCACTTTCCGGTCTCTGACCTCCAGGTTATTGACCCCGCCGATTGCGAAATCGCCCTGGCCGATTTCCGCTTGGGTTTCAATTCTAATTTTTTTGTAATTATGTTCGGTTAAATCGCTCATCTTTTCCAGCCTGATAATTTTGCCGTCCTTGATAATAGCCACCCGGCTGCACAGCCTCTGGACTTCGCCCAAAACATGGGAAGATAAAAGAATGGCGGCGCCTTTCCGGTTTTCTTCCAACAGAAGGTCAAAGAATTTCTGCTGCATCAGCGGGTCCAGACCGCTGGTAGGCTCATCCAGGATGATCAGCTTCGGTTCATGTAAAAGGCCCTGCACGATCCCGACCTTCTTTTTGTTGCCGAATGATAAATCATCAATCCTCTTTCCCAGCTCCAGATCCATGATTTCGGCCAGTTCTTTGATTCTTTTGCTGCAATCCTTTTTATAGAAACTCGCCGCGTATTTCAAAAGATCAATCACCCGCATTTTGTCGTAGTAAAATACTTCGGAGGGTAAATAGCCCACATCCCGGGCAATCTCAGGAGCAAACTTAATGCAATCCTTGCCGAAGATGCTTGCCCGGCCGCTGGTAGGATAAATCAAAGCCAGCAAAGTCCTGATCGTCGTTGATTTACCTGCTCCGTTAGGCCCGATAAAACCAAAAATCTCCCCTTCTTCAACATTAAAACTGACATCTTCGATTCCTCTGGACTTGCCATAGTATTTGGTAAGATTTTTGATTTCGATGATATTCACGCTTGCAGCCTCCCGTATATTAGGATGAAAATGCATCACCAACAGGTATTATATTTTGTCTTGGTGCATCCCCTATTTATGCATC
>CAYRWC010000406.1:0-2447 GCA_964427795.1 uncultured Oscillospiraceae bacterium
TGAACAACGGCAGTACGGCGTCCATCAAACCGACAAAAACCATCTGGATGACCAGAATAATCAGATTGCGGCGATATGGCCGGGTAAACTGGAACAGCCGCTGCCAGACCTTGATGTCGAGCCGCTTGCTGTATTCTTTTTCTTCAAATTGCATAACAATGATCCTTCTTCCTGTCAGGGCGCAGCCGGCTCTTTGCGGAGCCGGCGAGTCGCGGGGAGCCGATCCGGTCTGATCGAATCAGGCGATGGCGTCCATATTGCTCTGTATTTCCCAAATCTGGCGATAATGACCATCCTGTTGGATCAATTCGGCATGCGTTCCGCGTTGAACGATCTTGCCTTGATCCAGAACCAAAATCTGGTCGGCTTCGGCCAGGGTCGTGATACGGTGTGAAATAATCAAGGTGGTGGCGCGGTTCCGGCGCTCACGTAAAGCGCGGCGTATCGCGGCGTCGGTTTCGGTATCGACGGCCGACAGCGAATCGTCGAAGATCAGGATGGGCGCTTCGCGCAGAATCGTCCGGGCAATGGCAACACGTTGGCGCTGTCCGCCCGAAAGCGTTACGCCGCGTTCGCCGACCATGGTGTTGTACCCGTCTTCGAATTCGCCGATAGCGTCGTCGACACAGGCGATGCGGGCGGCTTCGCGGATTTCGTCCGCCGAGGCGTCCGGCCGGCTGACGCGGATGTTCTCTTCTATATTTCGGGAGAAGAGGAACGGTTCCTGAAGGACCATGCCGATGTTGCTGCGGATCCATTCCCGGCTGATGGAAGACAATTCGACGCCGTCGATTTGAATGGAACCCTTTTGATAATCATATAAACGCAGCAGCAGATGGACCAGCGAGCTTTTTCCGGATCCGGTCGCGCCGAGTATGGCCGTGGTCGTTCCGGGCTTGACCTCGAACGACACGCCGTCCAGCAGCGGATGATCCTCGGCATAACCGAAACGGACATTGTCGAAGCGAATGCCGCCGTGGATGCTGATGCCGCTTTGACCGCTGCCGTAGTCTTCTTCTTTGCTGTCCAGGATCTCCTGGATGCGGGTCAGGGAGACAAAAGCCTGTCCCATGAAACCCATCATCTGGCCTAAACCGCGGATCGGCCAGATCAGCATGCCGGCATAAGTCGTGAAAGCGACCATGGTGCCCAGCGTAATGGTTCCGTCGGCGATCCACCAGGTGCCGGCAACTATGACGGCGATGAACTGCAACATGCAGAGGAAATCGGACGAAGACCAGAAATTCGACATCAGTTTGACGATTTTCATGATGTTGTCCCGATAGCAGCGATTACTTTCATCAAATTTCCGGATTTCAAACTGCTGGGCGGCAAAAGCCTTGACAACACGAACCCCGGTCAGATTTTCCTGGAGATTTGCCGAGAGCACGCCTTCCGATTCGTCGGTTTCCAAAAAGATCGTCATCATTGATTTGAAAAACCGGATCGTCAAGATCATAATAATCGGAATCAGGACAATCGAAATGAGCGTATAGGTGACATTCATCGAAAGCATGATGGTCAGGACGATGATGACTTGAATGATGATCGACACGGCTTCAATGGATTGATTGGCGATAAAATTCTGCGCCGTTTCAATATCCGACGTGCAGCGCTGGATAATGTCGCCGGTTTGCGCTTTAACGTGGTAATCAAAAGGCTGGCGCAGGACATGCAGGAAAATCCGGTCGCGCATCCGCTTAGCCGAATTTTCTCCGGTCAGCGAAGACAGCTTGGCGCGAAGAAACTGAAACACGCCCTGCAGAAGGGTCAAGGCGACCAGTATGATCAGCAGGATCCATAAGTTCTGCCGGATCCACCCAACACCGCCGTTGGCGTTGATGACGGCGACGATCTGATCCGGCAGACTAAAAGGCTGGTCGTCAAGGATGCTGTCCAAAGTCGCCTTAATGACCATCGGTACAACGGCCGCAATGGCGACATTGCCTAAAACGGCGCACAATGCGCCCAGATAGGTTAATCGGCTTCCTTTGAGAAACCGGAATAATAATGATAATTTATGCATGAAAGCTCCTCCAATAATTCCATCAGGCAAAGGGAACGGTGCTCTGATTTTTGGCGGCACATTTCGATTCGATTGTTATGTTTGGTGGTTCACCGGGCTTGAATCGCAAACAAAACCAACGGACCGAGCGGCCGTTTTTCATGACAGATGCTGCGAAATGATTCCCGGATTGTGATTAGATTGCGAGGGGATTGCCGGGAAGGAATTCACGGGCCGCGTTCATGAAAAATCCAGTGCTCTTAAAAGATGTCGTACCTCGTGTTGCCAAATCCTTACGTTGTTTCATTCTCGCGACCTCCTTCCAAAATGGCCTCGCCGGCCCTCGATAAAACGCCTGCAAAAGCGACGCTCATATATCTTAGCGCATTTACGGCGGTTGGGCAAGAGAATTTTCATAAAAAACGGAAAAGATATTCGTATG
>CAYRWC010000407.1:0-2431 GCA_964427795.1 uncultured Oscillospiraceae bacterium
AACTTGGCTCGTCTTTGTTTGCTTTCACTGTTCAATTTTCAAGGTCCGGTCCTCGCTTCCCGCAAGGCGCTTTGCTATCTTATCACCGAAGTTTGGCTTTGTCAACACCTTTTTTCCTAACCTTTTTCCTTAATCTTCTTCAGTTCGGAATCCGGTGTTTGCCTCTCTTCCCGCGCCTTTTCCTGAGATCCGGCTGCGGTGCGATCAGACGCAACGGTTGTTGAGTATACCGAAGCAATCGGGGTTTGTCAATGCGCTTTAAATAAGAATTCTGCGATTATAACAACACCGCCGGGTGTTTGGTGATTATTTTCAAAAAAACCATTGCAACATTGTCGATTTGGTCATACAATACCTCTGATTGTTAAGAATGGGGGAATTTTGAATGTTAACAACCGATAAAAAGAGCGGCACAAAAGTAGCTGTTATTGGAGCAGGATCTGTCGGTGCTTCTATAGCATTTGCTATGTCCATAAACCAACTGTGCAGCGATTTGGTTCTCATTGATGTCAACCGGGATAAAGCGATCGGCGAAGCCATGGACATTAATCACGGACTGCCTTTCCTGGGCCAGATGCGGGTCCGCGCCGGCGATTATTCCGATTGCCGCGATTGCGATGTCATCATCATCACTGCGGGCATTCCCCGCAAACCGGGTGAAACCCGTCTCGAACTGGCCCGCAAGAACGTGACCCTCGGCAAATCCATCGTCGACGGTTTTATGCCTTATTATACGACAGGCGTTATTCTTGTTGTTTCCAATCCCGTCGATGTCATGACCTATATGATCAGCAAGTGGACCAAGCTGCCGTTCGGCCGCGTTATCGGTTCGGGCACCGTACTGGACAGCGCCCGCTTCCGTTATCTGCTCAGCCAGAAAATGAGCATCGACGTCCGCAATGTTCACGGCTATATCATCGGCGAACATGGCGACTCTCAATTGCCGGCCTGGAGCGCGACAAATATCGCCGGCCTGAGTATCGATGATTACTGCCGCACAACAGGCATCACCTTCGATGATCACGACCGTCTGGAAGTCGCCGAGCATGTCAGGAAAGCCGGCGCCGATATCATCAAGACCAAAGGCGCCACTTTTTACGCAATCGCCATTGCCGTCAATACGATCGTCGAGTCTATCCTGAAGGGCGCCAGCACCATCCGCACCGTCGGCACCGTTATGAACGGTTCTTACGGCCTGCATGACGTCGTGGTCAATGTCCCTTCCGTACTCGGAGCCAACGGCGTGGAACGGGTTCTAGAGCTCGAGCTGACCGATCAGGAGAAACGGTTCCTGGCCTTCTCCGCCGAGCAGGTCCGCCAGGTCATCAACCAGGTAACTGAAAAACAACCGTAAACACTGCGATTACCGATTTCGGTAAATTCGGAACATATGAAGAGGGCTGCCGCGGCAGCCCTCTTCTTTTTTCTTATTCTTATTTATTCCGATCATTTATTTATCTGTCATCTGTACCGGGAAAAACGGTTACTCTTCATCCTGATTTTCCGGATTTGTTCCGGACGGGCCTTCTCCGGCCATATCAGGATCCTCTGCGGCTGCTTCCGCGGCTGTTTCGTCTTCTTCATGATCCACCACGGCGATATCGACGACTTTGCCTTCGCGGGTCCGCATCAACGTGACGCCTTGCGTAATGCGGGTTAAAATCGGGATCTCCATGGCGGCCATGCGGATAATAACGCCCGAATCATTGATCAGAATGACATCGTGGTCGTCGTCGACCAAAGCAATGCCGGCCAGAAGCCCGGTCTTTTCCGAAGGTTTATAAGTGATCAAACCTTTGCCGCCTCGGGTCTGGACTCGGTATTCATCCAATTCCGTCCGTTTCCCGAACCCTTTTTCCGACACCACCAGAAGCGTCCTTCCTTCTACCGTCGGAGCCATGCCGATGACCGCGTCGTCATCATCGAGTTGAATGCCGCGTACGCCCTGGGTGTTTCTGCCCGTCTGACGCACTTCGTCTTCGTCAAACCGGATCGACATGCCGTTGCGGGTCACTAAAATGATATCGTGGAACGATTCGACCAGCTGGACGCCGATCAGTTCGTCTTCTTCCCGTAGATTAACCGCGATCAAGCCGTTTTTATTGATGTTTACGTATTCGGCCAGATCGGTTTTCTTCACGACGCCTTCGCGGGTTGCCATGATCAGGCAGCCGCCTTGGCTGAAATCGCGGATTGGTATGCAAGTCCGCACTTTTTCGCCGCCGTCGAGCTGCAGCAGATTGACGATGGCCATTCCCTTGGCCTGACGACTGGCTTCCGGTATTTGGTAACCTTTAAGCCGGTAAACTTTCCCCCGGTTCGTGAAGAACAAAAGCGTGGCATGAGTCGAGGTTATGAGGATCGTCTCCGCGAAATCCTCTTCCCTGGTCTGCATGCCGCTGATGCCGCGTCCGCCGCGATGCTGGATATT
>CAYRWC010000408.1:0-2426 GCA_964427795.1 uncultured Oscillospiraceae bacterium
ATGTCCGTGCCGTATCCGGTTTTGTCAGGACAATACGGCCGACCATGCATGCCGATGAACATGGGCGCGCGCTGCTGCATTTTGAAAAAGGCGGCGTCGGTTCGGTCAGCGACAGCTGGTCTTCTTATCTGAGCGACTGTTCGATCGGTGTTGTCGGCACTCGGGGAGCCGTTATCGTCGACCGCGACGGAACCCTGCGCAAGCGTATCGGCGCCGGCGATGAAGAGATATATAAGGATCAATCTGCTGTGGACGTCAATCCGCAAGGCGATGTCGGCAAAAAAGATGAAAAAGGAAAGATCCATTTGATCGAATCGGTTGAAGAAACCATTCAGGAACACTTTTTCCGTTGTATTCGCGAGCAGAACGTGCCGATAACCGCCGGTTCCGAAGGCCTTAAAACGTTGAAAACCGTTTTGGCGCTTCAGAAATCCAGTCAAACCGGACAAACCGTTTGCGTATAAGGAGAATCAGATGACAGCATTTAAAATTGGCGTTATGTCGGAGTGCTTTGGACTGGGACTGGAAGGCGGCATAAAGAGGGCTGCGCAAATCGGCGCTCAGGGCGTTCAGCTATATGCGTTAACCGAAGCGTTTAACTGCCGTTTGCCCCAATCCCGCAAATCCGAGTTGAAAGCGCTTATAAAAAACGAAGGCCTGGTTATATCGGCTTTATGCAGCGAAATGGGCGGCTTTACCGATAATATCGCCGAAAATCAAAAAAAAGCAGATGAAACAAGGCGAATCATGGATTTTGCCCTCGAAATGGACACGAAAATTGTTACGGCACATATTGGCGTCGTGCCGGCAAATCAGAACGACCCGATTTGGATCGAGCTGCAAAGCACATTAGGCCGGCTGGGAGAATACGGGCAAACAACCGGCGTTACTTTTGCCGTGGAAACAGGACCGGAACCGGCGGTGGTTCTCAAAGGCCTGCTGGATACGATCAAGGGCGTCGGCGTCAATCTGGATCCTGCCAACCTGGTGATGGTAGCGGGCGACGACCCGGTTCAGGCGACCTATACGCTCGCCCGTTATATTGTTCATACCCATGCGAAGGACGGAATCAAGCTGCATCCTGCCGCCGGCGGCGAACCGGGTTATCAGGAAATGCCTTTAGGCGAAGGTGCCGTCGATTTCAAAAATTGGCTTCATGCGCTCCGGGAAATAGGGTATAATGGATTCCTGACCATCGAACGGGAAGTCGGCCAGGATCCGGCGGCCGATATCGTCAAAGCGATCCGGTTTCTTCGGGATCGGTTATGACGATCACCGGCACCGGCCTATAGAACAGACGACATAATGCTGTAAAAAACATCAAGGCAAAGAGGGCGATGAGCCTGAGAAAACGGTATAGAAGCTATTACGCAAGTCTGCTGCTGGTCAACATGATCATTTTTAATGTTGTCATTATCGCGTTCGGCATCATTCTTTTTAATGCCCTATACCGTTCGGAATCCCTTAAATATCTCAGAAAATATGATGAAATACTCAGTGAAATTGTCAGCATTTATGACGGTAAACATGATAATTTCTATTATATGTTGTTTCCGCTTTACAAGAGTACGGATGATGTGAATAATCTGAATAGTTTCCTGAGCGACAAAACAGATACTCTGGTGAGTACCGATCCGTATATGGCCGGTAAAATGATCGCCATGATGACCGCTATCGGTGAAAGAGACAAGGATATCGTTGCTATTTACCTATCGAAAAGCAGCACCGGATCGGTCTTTTCCTTCAATTGCCAAAACAAGGCTCTGACCCGGATCAATGCGGAAATTCCCTTCAACGATGTCTTAACGCAAAAAAACGGCCGGCGGATGATATCCGGCACGCAGTATATCACGACCGTTGAGCGGTTTATCGCCGGAAAACCCCAACAGGAGCCTGCTTTCGGCATTGCCGGAACCCTGGAGAAAAAAGCCGGCGTCGGCGGGAAATGGAGCAGCATCCTGATCGCTTATCAACTGGATTCGATCGAGAGCAAAGTCAATGATCCGTCTCTCGACAAACTGGCTCGCTACGGTATTGTCACTCTGGACGGCCGGATTATTTATGATAGCGCCAAGAATTATAATCAATCCGGTTACACCCTGTTTCCCGATGTGGATACAGTGATCAGTGATTCGGATGATATGACACTCGGCGGCACATCATACCTCAAGAATGTCTATATTGACCAGTCGCACGGATACGCCGCTTTTTATTATATTCCTACGGCGGTTGTTAACGCCGAGCTGACTCAGGTCGGCGCGCCGGTCGCTTTGATTGTCGGTGCTTTTTGCTTGATATCGCTTCTGATCTATTTCGTTGCCGTACGTCTGTCCGGCAAGCGCATAAAGCAGCTTGAAATCGGGATGAGTGAAATCGGCAGGCATAATTTGGATTATCGGATTCCTATCGGCCGGCAAAACGATGAG
>CAYRWC010000409.1:0-2405 GCA_964427795.1 uncultured Oscillospiraceae bacterium
CTCGACGCCGAAGCGTGCATGGCTCATATTCATGAACGCTATAATGAGAAAAATGGCCACGACTGGTGTCACACCATCTCGAATGCGATGATCGTGGTTGTCGCGCTGCTGTATGGCGGCCTGGATTTTAGCCGTTCGATATGTCTGGCCGTCGGCGCCGGCTTCGATACGGACTGCAACGGCGCGACAGTCGGCTCCATCGTCGGGATGATGATCGGAGCAAAGGCGATTCCGAATTCCTGGACGGAACCTCTGGGCGGCTTTCTGAACACTTCGATCATTGATGTCGGCAAAGTCCGGATCGACGATCTGGTAGATATTACTCTGGAGCATATAGCAATCTGATCGCCTCTTAACGCTCGACCAAAACAACAAGGAACAGACCGTGTACAGCATGATTGGCTGTATACGGTCTGTTTTCATTCCAAACGACTGCAGTAGCCAGGAATCCATAAAATTTCTATTCAAGTAATCAACAAATTCTTGACGATATTTTTGTGTCACTATAAATGTATATTATTCATGACGAGGTGACGATCCTGCACAGGAAGCCTTTCACGTCGCTGACGAGAATTACCAGCCGGTATTCACAGCGCTATTATAATCTTTATCGCATATCAAAAACATCTGTCAAAGTTGAATAGACTAATCCATTCCTTTTTGCTCAGCAGCCCAATTACCTTGCGAAAATTTTGTATCAATTAAGTCTGCAATGCCCGCAAGAAGCATGATAATACCTTGTACACGGTGGGGCTTAACGGCATAGACGCCTCTTTCCGCCTGTTCTACTTCAAAGACCAGATCTGCTGCAATTAATGGTTTTAGGTGATGGTAAACTTGTCCTGTCGTGTTGAATCCACATTTTTCAACTATGGCAGCTACAGTCATCGGCGTACGCAGAAGAGCAAGAAGCAAGGTCAATCTGTCATTGTTCCCTATGCATTGCAACACTGTGGCAGCTGACTTGTTTTCAATTAAAGTAAGCAAATCATCTGTGTTCAGTGAATTTTGTATCCAATTTGACTGCCTTCCGCCCGATGTAAAAACGCCAAGGTATGTTATGCTTCCTGTACGGTTCTCCTTGTCGGTAATTTGGCATAGCGAGTTCATAAGACTGCTCAGCTTTGGATCCGGGTGCATATTTTTCATCGGGTGCACATTCTTTAAGGGTTCATTGTTATCTTTTCGATCCTTTTCAATCGCATTGCCTGTGAATTGCATGAAGAGTGATTTCAGATCTTCCATATCTTTTTTGAGGTTTTCAATTTCTTGCCTATAGTCGCTTTCCATATTAATTCCTCCTATGATATGTTAATGCGTAATTACGTAAATGTATTTTATCGCAGTACTGATTGTCAGTCAATACGTATTTACGTATTTTAAAATTACGTCGTCTAATTGTAAATTATACACAACAATGAATAATTTTGAAGACAATCAGGCCGCTTAATCGTTATATTGTTGTCAGGGTTATACGAGAGGTGGTGAGCAGCAACTGAAAGCTACAGATGAACAATTCCGGCAAATTGTCCTGCGCTACGAAAAACTGGTTTTCACCATCTGCCATCAGCTGGTTCAGGATTATCAGGAAGCGCAGAACCTGACCCAGGACACCTTTCTCACCGCTTATCTCCACCTGGACAGCTGCTGCGAGGCCGATCTGAAACCCTGGCTGGCCAGGATCGCCGCCAACAAGGCCAAGGATTATTTGAAAAGTGCTTATCAACAGCGTGTACAGCTCAGCGATGAGGATTTCGAGTGGATTCCCGACCAAACGCCGGCGCCGGATGAAATCTGCCAATCGGATGAAGAAGTCCGGCAGATCAAAGAAAAAATTTATGCTTTGAAAGAACCTTACCAACAAGTGGCCGCCATGCATTTTATCGAGGAAAAAAGCGTCGATGAAATCGCCGATACGCTCAAGCGGCCCAAGAAAACCATCCAAACGCAGCTGCTCCGTTCCAGACATCGTCTGCAACGCCTTTTAGAGGAGGATACTTGAATGGACGATCATTACGTTCAATCTATCTTCGATTCCGAAGGTCATTTGACACCGCAAGCCTGGCCGTTTCTGGCCGGGTCCGGCCGCCGTTCTCCGGCTGCTCAGCCGGCTGCTCAGCCGGCCGCCCTGACGTCCGATCAGACTGAGCTTGCGCGTCTGCAGGCAGCCGAACACTTAGCCTGCTGCGATTCGTGCCTGCGGCATTATCTGGCTGCGTTGGATCAGGAACCGAAGATCGGCCCGCTGCCGTCGCTGGCTGCCTCGGTCATGAAAAACATCCGAATCCGCAACCGGCGGCAAGACCTGAACCGGTACCTGACTCTGGCGGCGGCAGCCTGTCTGGCGATTATTTTCTGGATCAGCGGTGTTTTCGACGTCAATTTATCGGGGCTGAACGGCGAAT
>CAYRWC010000410.1:0-2366 GCA_964427795.1 uncultured Oscillospiraceae bacterium
GTAAAGCCCGGCAATGTATTGATTTCATTGATATAAACGGCACCGTTATCGCGGCTGATAAAGAAATCGACCCGGGACAGCCCGGCACAGCCGAGAGCTTTATAAGCTTTTAAAGCATACCGGCGAATTTTGGCCGCCGTTTTATCATCCAGGCCGGCCGGAATGATCACTTCCGCGCCGTCCGGCATAAAATACTTGGCTTCATAATCATAATAGCTGACCTGTTCGCTGGTCGCCACCTCGCCCAGCAAAGCTGCTTTGGGTTTATCGTTGCCCATGACGGCCACTTCGATTTCACGCGCCCGGACAAATTCCTCAATAACGATATTCCGGTCATACTGGCTGACTTCCTGCAAAGCGGCAATCAAGCCGGCACGGTCGGCAGCTCTGCAGGTTCCCACCGATGATCCGCCGTTGCTGGGTTTTAAAAAGCAAGGATATCCGACCGCCGCGGCAACCTGATCGGCAACCTTTTCCACATTTCGTTCAATATCTGCCCTGGCCGCGCTGGCAAACCGGCACTGAGGTATCCGGGCGTGCCGGAAAATAATTTTCGCGTGCAGTTTATCCATGCCGGCAGCCGACGCCAAAACGCCGCAGCCGACATAGGGGATGCCGGTCAGGGTCAGTAAGCCTTGCAAAGCGCCGTCCTCGCAATTAATTCCATGAACAGCCGGAAAGATGCAATCCGGCACGCAGCCGCACAGGCTGACGATCAGATCGCGCGGCGAGCGGACCCGGAGGCCGGCCGGAACCGGCGTATCCGCCGCGGCTATGGCAATCTCCTGCCACTGGTCTTCGCGAATCGCTTCATCCGGGCCTTCATATCGGTACCACTCGCCCTTCGGCGTAATGCCGATCCGAACCACCTGGAATCCAGCCTCTCGCAAACCGCCGATAATATTGAAAGCAGAGCGCAGCGAAATCAAATACTCCGTTGAAACTCCGCCAAAAAGAACCATCACTGTCTGTGCCATGAAAGGCCCCCTTAAAAAAAATTGATAAAAATATCCACTTCAGTTTATCGCAACACCATAAAAAGGACAAGCCATTAGTGCCTTTTGCCCTACAGGCTCTGCAGTCGCGTTTGCCGGTGTGAAAACGGCAAGGCAGCGACTGCTTTTAGAGCCTGTTGGGCAAAAGGCACTTTACTCTTCTTCCTTGTGGAAAGCTCAGGCTCTGCAGTCGCGTTTGCCGGTGTGAAAACGGCAAGGCAGCGACTGCAGAGCTTATAGCAGACTGCTTCGACATCATGCACGCCTTGATGTATGATTGAGTAAATGATTTTATCGACAGGAGCATTCATGGACGAATCAGGATTATTCGGACAAATCGAACGGCTTTTTCAACATTATGGCCTGGAAAAGCCGGTTCAGCCGCCAAGACGGGTAACAGGCGGCCTGATGCATTCGATTTATCAAGTCAGGACAGAGCATAAGTTATACGCGGTCAAGGAATTGAATCCATCGGTTATGCAAAGAAGCGGCGTCATCGATAATATGATCAACGCCGAACGGATCGCCAAAGCTTTTTGCGGAACAGTCCCCGCGGCAGCCGCCCTTTGGTTTGATAATAACCCTCTGTTGATACTGGAAGGGCGGTACTATCTTCTGTTTGACTGGCTGGATGGAGCGCCGGTTTACCCGCCGCAAATCACGCCGGACAACTGCGCGCAGATAGGGACCCTGCTGGGCAAGATGCATGCGGCTAACCTTCAGATCCCCAGAATACAGAAGGAAGCCGGCGATGCGGCAAAATATGAGTGGCGGCAGTACTTGCTGCCGGGGCAAGCGGCAGGCAAAGAATGGGTTGATGAACTGTCGCGGATGATCGGCGATTTGGCAAGCTGGAATCAGGAATGTTATGCCGCAGGTCGCTTACTCAACAATAACCTGATCTTAAGTCACCGGGATTTAGATCCTAAAAATGTGCTATGGGAAAATAACAAGCCTTGCATCATTGACTGGGAAGCTGCCGGATATATCAATCCCGATCAGGATTTGCTGGAACGGTTGAACGATTGGGCCGATCAAGGTAACGGCCGGCTGGATAAAGCCAAATTCGACGCGTTCTGCCAAGCGTACACCGCTGTTGCCGGGAAACGCCGGATCGACTGGGATACGGCGCTGGCCGCCGGTTTCTCAGGTATGCTCGGCTGGCTGAACTATAGCTTCAGGCGATCGCTAGGAATTGAATCGGCGTCTCCGGAAGAAAGCGAATTGGGATCAAAACAAGCATTGATCACCATGAAAGCGCTTATACAATACGCCCGGCGAAGAACAATCATAAAAAAATGGCTGGAAACGTGATTGGCCCAATGATCATCGCAGCATAACCGTCTTGATTTTCCCTGAATCTATCTTTTG
>CAYRWC010000411.1:0-2347 GCA_964427795.1 uncultured Oscillospiraceae bacterium
AATCATGTCCCAGCCGTTCTCAGTGTTCGTCGGCTGAACAAGCGAAGTGCCCAAGTCGGAATGACGCGGATAAGAATCAGGAGCAGGCGGATAAGCCGTCTTTTCTCGAACCGCACACTTTAGCGAGCGTCCGCAGCGTTATCGGCGTCTGCAGTGGTAAAGGCGGCGTGGGCAAGTCTTTGGTTACCTCGCTTTTAGCCGTCGGATTAGCGCGCCGAGGCCTGACGGTAGGCATTCTTGACGCCGATATAACCGGACCGTCGATTCCCAAGGCCTTTGGATTAAAAGGTCAGCTGTCCGGTTCGGAAGACGGCATTTTTCCGGCGCAAACCCATAACGGCATTCAAGTGGTGTCTGTCAACCTGATGTTGGAAAATCCGGAAGCTCCGGTGATCTGGCGCGGTCCGGTCATTTCCGGCGTTGTCCGCCAGTTTTGGACTGATGTTATCTGGGACGGTCTCGACGTGCTGCTGATCGACATGCCGCCGGGCACCGGCGATGTGCCGCTGACCGTATTTCAATCGATTCCGCTGGACGGCATCTTCATGGTGTCCACACCGCAGGATCTGGTTTCATTGATCGTCCGCAAAGCCCGCAATATGGCGTTGATGATGCAGGTCCGCATTTTGGGATTTATCGAAAACATGAGTTCTGTCCTGTGCCCTGACTGCGGCCGCTTAATCGAATTGTTCGGCCCGGGTCATACCGGCGAAGCCGCGTCGGAGATGAATGTGCCGCTTCTGGATCGCGTGCCGATCGATCCTGCGTTGGCTGCTTTGTGTGACGAAGGCAAAATCGAGCAATATGACCGGGATATGCTTTCGGGAACAATTGCCGCGATACAGAAACTGCTGGATGGCAAGCCCGTATGAAAAGGCGCTGTGCCGCTGCCTGCCTGTTGATTTTATGGCTGGCGGCCGGCATTTTCGCCAATGCCGGCTGTTCGGAAGAACCGATAGTCGGCGGCATTGACGATGAAGCTACGGTGGCCGCCATTCGTTTTGAAGCTCAGGAGAATGGCATCAACGGCGTTGTCTACCGAAAAATCAATCGCTTTTCCGCCTTTTTAGCGGCCAGCGACGTGCCGGTTCTGGTTGTGTTTTACTCGCCTTTGGCGCCGATAAATGCCTTGATCATTCCGCATCTGGAACAAATGGCCGACGATTATCGTGAACAACTGCAGATCGTTTGGATCGACGCTTCCGCCGAGACTGCTTTATCCGCTTCATTTTCGGCAGATAAACTGCCTCAGTTTACAATAGTTGTTCAAGGATCCCTCAAACGATCTTTAGTCGGGTACGATGATCAGGGCGCCGTTAAATTGCAGGAATTGATCGAGCCTTATTTATCCAATCCGTGAACAGCCGGCGAATAAACCGGACGCCGTGACCATGATCGGTTGTGTTTCGTTCATAAAACCGGATTTCTTAACGCTATTTGTCCCGATGATCTTGTCATAACAGAAAAATTCCGGTAGATTGACAAAAGAGACTGTAACATCGATGAGCATTCAGGCAAGCCGGCAAAGCGGTTTGGCGGATCGGGAGGAATCGTTCATGGAAGATAAAATAAAAGAAATTGGCGAACGCTTGCGCGGCATGCGGGAGATATTGGACATACCGGCAGCGGAAATGGCCGCGGTAACCGGCGTCAATTTGGAAGAATATATGGCGGTGGAAGCCGGACGGAAGGATTTCAGTTTTACCTTCCTGTATAAGGCGGCTAAACGGTTTGGATTGGACATGACGGAACTGATGACCGGCGAAGCGCCGCATCTGTCCGGCTATTCTATTGTCCGCAAAGGCGACGGCCTGCCGATTGAGCGCCGCGTCGGTTTCAATTACCTTAATTTAGCTCCTCTGTTCAGGGACCGACTGGCCGAACCCTTCATGGTTACGGCGCCTTATGAGGAAAACGCCGAAACGCGCCCGATTGTGTTAAGCAGTCACAACGGCCAGGAGATGGACTACATTGTCTCCGGCACATTACGGGTGAGGATCGACCAATATGAGGAGATCCTGCATGAAGGCGATACATTGTATTATGATTCAGGCAGGCCGCACGGCATTGTTGCCGTGGACGGTAAGCCGTGCTGCTTCCTGGCTATTGTCCTGAATGCCGGCAGCGTCGGCCGGGAGGGATAAGCATGTTGAATTTATATCGTGAATATTTGCAAGAAGAATTAAACGCTGACGGCGTCGTCGTCAACTATAAGTTTCATGTGCCGGATTCGTTTA
Organism: uncultured Oscillospiraceae bacterium; assembly: GCA_964427795.1. Taxonomy (GTDB): domain Bacteria; phylum Bacillota; class Clostridia; order Saccharofermentanales; family UBA5734; genus JAYFQE01. The sequence continues at coordinate 2,238 of CAYRWC010000411.1, forward strand.
ATTTCGCTTATGATGTCGTCGACCGCCTGGCCGATGCCGAACCGGACCGGCGGGCGATGCTCTGGTGCAATGAAGCGGGAGAGAAAATAACGTTCAGTTTTGCCGATTTT
>CAYRWC010000412.1:0-2342 GCA_964427795.1 uncultured Oscillospiraceae bacterium
AAATAATCAAGATTGACGAAGATAATTGCAACGGTTGCGGTTTATGTGCGCAAGCTTGTCATGAAGGCGCTATCGGCATGGTCAACGGCAAAGCCAAGCTGCTGCGCGACGACTATTGCGACGGCCTCGGAGACTGCCTGCCGGCTTGCCCTACGGGAGCCATCAGCTTCGAACAGCGTGAAGCGGAAGCTTATGACGAAGCTGCCGTACAGCATAGCAAACACAACAAACAGGATGAAGCGCTGCCATGCGGATGTCCCGGTACGCAATCGAAAACCATTCGTCGGGAAACAGGATGCGAAACCGCCGCTGCCGATATCAATGGTCATCAAAGCCAATTAAAACAATGGCCGGTTCAAATCAAGCTTGTGCCGGTTCGGGCGCCGTATTTTACAGATGCCCATCTGCTGATCGCTGCCGACTGTGCGGCATATGCCCATGGTGATTTTCATAATAAATTTATTAGAAATAAAGTGACGCTGATCGGCTGCCCGAAGCTGGACGAGGGCGACTATAGTGTGAAGCTAACAGAAATCATCAAAAACAACAGCATTAAGAGCGTGACCATTGTCAGAATGGAGGTGCCCTGCTGCGGAGGACTAGAAAACGCCGTGAAAAAAGCGCTGCAAAACAGCGGTAAATTTATTCCCTGGCAAGTGGTAACTCTTTCAACCGACGGCAGCATTTTGGATTGAGCAGTAAGGCTTAATACCCCATGCCCAGTCCGACTAACCGGCTTAGTCGGCTTTCATTTACGATTCGACGGCATCCCAGACGGGTATGGCTAAAAATTCTGAAAGAGTTTGCGCATCTGTTCGCATTCTCTTTATATTCCCGTGAGAGATGATATGGACACGTTCAGCATTCTTGAGAACCAGATTCAATTCATAACAAATATAGCGTTTTCTGCCCCCGATGATTTTGGCGATTAATTGAATTGCATAAATCTTGCTAAGGTCATCGGGTGCTTGTCCTGCTTTTCTTCTCTTTTTATATAAGGACGATGTTGTCTTGTCAAACGCGGCATGCCTGGATGTAAATAGAATCAAGCCGGCACCCAGAAGAATAAACGCAAGTCCGAACAATAACGCTTCGATAGACGAGATCTTAGAAATGATGAGTATTGCCGCTCCCAAAACGATACATCCGCTGTACATGGCCAATAAGCCATTAGCAGAACGGAATTCCATTATATTGGGTTCGATGCGTACGAGTTTTTCCGAGCAGAAGTTTGCGCCCAGCATATTACAAGGTTCCCAATTGGTATTCCTGGCAATTGGATCGTTGAATAACGTCGGATCGACATTGTTGATGATCATTTTTCTGCCTCCTACCCTTACGTATTTCGACCTATTTTAACCAAATCAATATAATGAGCAATATTTTCCGTTTTCGGATGCAGCCAGAATGGAGCGCTGCAGCAGCCACAGTGCCAGCGGGATTGATCTTCAAAAATATACCCGACACCTTTTTTACAGCGCCCGCCGGCATGAGCATCGCAGCCGGATTCCGAAAACCGGAACATTTCGGCTATTTCATCCGGCATATTTTTACCATTGTAGTCATCAATACATTTTTCCGCATTCCGGATGCGCAGCATCAAACGCAAATCGCCCATCCAGTCTAAAATCCGGAATAAATACGGACCTTTGCGTTTCATAATCGATTCTTTATCATAATAGCAAATACCAGGGCCTTCATTCCAACCGCCGTTCGCATAAAAATAACCCATATCCTGCATCGCTTGCTGGAAGGCACGGATAAATTCACGTTCCTCATCGGCGTTCCATTCTGGCACGAGCGACTCCGAAATCCCCACACGTCGGCAGAGTTCCGCCAACACTTTGGGCAATACGCCAGAACCGATAGGTGGAAAATCACCTCCACAAAGAAGCGTCAGAAGCGAACAACCACCGGTATGTAACGCTTCCGGCGCAAACCAACAGAGCGTTTTTTCATCGACCCAAAAATGTAATTTAGACGCATTCTTCCGTTTCGCGCTCACCTCAGAACGTTTCGCATCTTTCGACGTTTTGGTCACAGTTGCGTTACTTTGATCGGCAGCCCGTTTCGTGTCATTTGACGTTTTGGCGGAAGTTTCATTGGACGTCTTACTAATGCCTTTGGACGCTTCGTCGGATGTTTTATCGGACGTATCGTCGTCCAGAAATGCACGCCAACGGTCCGTCGCGGTGCTAAGCTGAGTAGGATCGCATTCCGCGAGCCGATATCCTTCACCACTTTCCAAAAACGAAAGTGATCCCCACTGAAAAAATTTTGAAGTGAGAGCGAGGGTGAAAGCTGCTTTTCCCAGAATGTGCTTAAACGATTCATCGTGATCA
>CAYRWC010000413.1:0-2338 GCA_964427795.1 uncultured Oscillospiraceae bacterium
GGAAATGAGCGGCGATCCGGCGGAGATCATGCATGCCGAGCCGGAAGTCGATCTGATTATCAGCGGCGAAGGGGAGACGGCTTTCCTTCATACGCTGCAGGTCTTGTATACAGCCGGGCAGACCCGGAACGCGCCGCCGGATGATCGGCTGGCTGCCGTTGCCGGTTTGACCTGGCGCGACGGCTCCGGATTGATCCGGGTCAATCCGGCCGGGCCGCTGTTGGCTGGCGACGGCTGGCTATTCCCCTATACAGATGACGATTTGGCGGCGAATAAAGACAAAATTCTCTATTATGAAGCCGCCCGCGGCTGTCCGTTTCATTGCAGCTATTGTCTGTCGGCTTTAGACAAGACCGTTCGCAGCCGTCCGCTGCCCTTGGTTTTTGCCGAATTGCAGCGCTTTCTGGCTGCCGATGTGCGGCAAGTCAAATTTGTCGACAGAACCTTCAATTGCCAAAAAGACCGGGCGGTGGCCGTCTGGCGTTTCCTGACAGCACGGTGGCAGGCCGCGCCGTTTCGTACGAACTTTCATTTTGAGATTGCCGGCGATCTGCTCGACGACGAAGCCGTGGCTGTTCTGGCCGCGGCGCCGCCCGGACTGTTTCAGCTGGAAATCGGCGTCCAGACCATCCAGCCGGCGGTCCTTCGGGCAATCAACCGTTCTTGCCGGCTCGACGAGCTGCAGCGCCGGATCACGGAAGTGCGCCGGCCCGGCAATATCCACATACACTTGGATTTGATTGCCGGACTGCCCGGCGAAAATCTTGCCGATTTCGGCCGGTCCTTCGACTGGGTATACCGGTTGAATCCGCATACGCTGCAATTGGGTTTTCTGAAAATCCTGCCCGGAGCGCCGATACAGGAAACGGCAAGGGACCGCGGTTTCCTCTGGCAAGAAGATCCGCCCTACGAGATCTTGCAGTCGGACGGCTTGAATTATGGCGAGTTGATTCAATTGAAGCAGATCGAGCAGGTTCTTGATGACTATTACAACAACGGCCAATTTCCGCGTTCCGTGTCCTGGCTGGCCGGCCGCTGGCCGCGGACCTTTTTGTTTTACCAGTTATTAGCGGCTTGGTTCGCCCGGACCGGCTGCCTGGACCGGGCGCTGAGCCACGGCGATCGCGCCCGGCAGCTCTGGCTGTTTGCTTGTGCGGAGACGCCGGAATTGCGGCATGATTCCTGGTTGGCCGGCGCCTGGCTGGATCTTTTGCGGATCGATTATGTGGCCGGCGGGCAAAAAGACCGTCCGGCTTGGCTGCATTTCTGGGAAGACGATCCCGATCCGGCTGCCGTACAGCGCTTTGCCGCGGCAAAACAAGTATGCCTGCAAAACCGCGCCGATAAGCGCCGGCTTCGGATGGACCGATTGTCTTTTGACTGGCAGCACTATAACGAAACCGGCGAATTAAAGCCGGGGAGCTGGATTGTCATTGAGGATTTGTCCGGTTATCATCCGGTATTGGCCGACGTCTGGCCTGATCCCGGATGAGACCGTCAGACCGGATGGCGGCGGCTCATAGCCTGCATGGCATCCTGATAACCTGTCTTGATGCTGATATCGAGGGTTTCGTTCCGAACATCCATCAATCCGCCCAGAGGCTTGGCCGGCTTGATGGAGATGATTTCCAGGCCGCTCCGGTTATACGGCCTGACCGGGCCGATGCCGCCAACTTCGATCTCGATAAGCCGCTGATAGCCCTTTTCGATCAGCATCTCGGTCGGCCGGTTGTTGTAGACGCCGCCGTCGACAAACCGTTTCCCCTCAATCCGTACGGCGCGGAATACCGGCATGCTGGCGCTGGCCAGTATATAATCCAGAATTTGCCCGGGTTGGATGTCCTGGCGGAAAACGGTCACCGGCTGCATATCGGAAAGCGAATAGGTAAGCAAGCCGAATTCAACGGTTGATTCACGCAGACGTTGTTCCTTGATATATTGCTCCAGCTGGTTGTACAACGGCGTCGTATCCAGCCCTTTTTCCTGGATTACCAGTCGTGCCAGCGCCGGCAGATTGTGGAAATCAAAAAGATCATCGGCAACCGGCAAAGGTTCGGGAAGTTTGACCAGATCGGCGATAGAAACCTGATGCCAGGCTTGATAAGCCAGATCCCAATCGCCCTGGCAGATCAAAGCGGCATTGATGGCGCCGACCGAAACGCCGACCGCAGCCCTGATCGTAATCCCCAGATCGCGCAGCGCCTGCCAGACTCCGATCTGATAAGCGCCCCGCGCGCCGCCGCCGGCCAGAACGAGACCATATTCATCCATTTTATTGCCTCCCGGTATGGTGATTATTCTGAACAATCAAGATTATTATCGCATAGAATTCGTAAAA
>CAYRWC010000414.1:0-2313 GCA_964427795.1 uncultured Oscillospiraceae bacterium
TCAGCATGTTCAACGCGCTGATTATTCGCAATTTCTTTATGTCGATGAATCCTTCTCTGGAAGAATCCGCCACGATAGACGGCGCTTCCGCCATGCAGGTTTTATTGCGGATCATCATGCCGCTGTCCATGCCGGTGCTGGCGACAGTCGCGCTCTGGCAGATGGTCGGGCAGTGGAATGCCTGGTTTGACAATTTGATCTATTGCACGTCGCCCAAGCTGCTAACCTTGCAGATGCTGCTGAGACGCATCATATCAGATCCGGAATTTACCGATAGTCTGCTTGTGGTCGACGAATCGCAGATCAATACGAATCCCGAAACGATCAAAGCAGCTACGACCGTTTTGGTTACGCTGCCGATTGTCTGCGTCTATCCGTTCTTGCAGAAGTATTTCGTTAAAGGCATCATGATCGGCGCTGTTAAAGGTTGACGCCGCAGAGATCCGTTCCGCCGATCCGTCCATTCTTGTTGTTCATCCTGTCCGATAGCGGCCAGGGCCTACCGCGGCAGGTTGCAGATATCCCTGGGATTATTATGAAGGAGGATTAAAATGCTAAAAAGAACCGTAAGTCTGGTTGTTGTTCTGTTGATGCTATTAGGCGTTACCGCCGGCTGCACAACCAACGGAGGAACAACCGCCCCAACCACCACAAAATCCACAGAAGCTACAACCACGCAAAAAGAAACAGCGGGCACGACAGTATCGGACGTCAAATATGATATCACATATTTCGCCGATATGCCGACTGAAAACGACACTTACGTCGAACAGCTGATTGAAAAAGCACTGAACATCAATCTGACCATCCCTTTGATCAACTGGCAAGACACAGAAAAGTACAATCTGATGTTTTCTTCGGGCGAAATGCCGGATTGCGGTTTCTTTACCAAAGATACGCAATACTTGATCACCGACCAGGGGCTGGCGCGAACCATACCTATGGACATGATCAATACCTATTGCCCGTCTTTCGTACAGTTGTATGATGATAATCCGCTGTTCTGGGCATATGTCATCTCCAAGGATGACGATACGCAAGCTTATGGTTTGCCGGCCGTTTCCGAAACTTTTGCCAAGTTGTATCTTTGGACCGATTTTTATCGCTATGACTGGATCCAAAGTCTGAATCTCGACATGGGCACTAAAGTAACCAAAATTTCCGACAATTTTTATGTCACCGAAGGCGGCGTTCCGATCGATAAATATGAAGCCATCTTGAAAGCATTCAAAGGCAAAGGCTCCGATATTATCCCGGCAACCTGGAACGGCGGTATTCCTGCCACGTTGCTGTCTCCTTTTGATCTGACGGCGGATATCGTCGACAACAACGGTCAGGCCGATCAATATTATGTTACCGACAAATACAGGAAATGCCTGGAATGGCTGGCCAAGCTGTATGAAGAAGGCTTGCTCGACAAAGAAATCCCGACTCAGGATCGCGCTGTGTGGTGGGATAAAGTCAACAACAATCTGGCCGGTTATTTCCCACAGTCATCCAACGCTTTAAACTCTTGGGCTATAGCCCGTCCGCCGCTGTCTGTCTGGACGAAGGATAAATCCATTCCGATCGTCATGACTCCCGGTGTTGCCGACGCCAACGGCAATTATGTCTCGCTGGATTATGTTGCCGCTAAATGCAACAGCCATATGTTCTTTGTCAATGCCAATGTAACTGACGAAGGCAAATTAGCCAGAATCCTGCAGTTGGTGGAATATATCAGTTTCCCGCAAGATATCGATACGCAAGCCACCTTGATTTATGGCAAAGAAGGCACCGACTGGTCATGGTCCACAACACGCAAGGATTGGCCGGTCAAAACGGACGCCACAAGTGTCAAGCCTAATGGCGCTTATTATTTTACCTCTCAGATGCAAGTCGGCAATTTCTGGAAATGGCTGACACTGGAGCCGTTGTTTGAATCGGGCGGCAAATATTACGTCGACGATATGGGCGGCGTTTGGAATTCGCACAAGAGACTGCCTTATGTCACCGACATTCTGAATGAAACAAATATTATTCAAGTCAACAAAGATTACGGCGCTAATGTCGGCACAGTCGTATCGGAGTTTTTGAACCAGGTTATGACCGGAGCAATCAAGATCACGGACGACACATGGGCCAAGTATCTGGCCGATCTGGATACCGCCGGTTATAAGGCAATCCACGACGAGTATCAGAAGATGCGCAAGACAGCCGATCTGCTTAAGGAATACAGCAAATAAAGTCTTGAGCGATAACGCAGTTCAGGTATCCCGATCGGTTTACGCCGGTCGGGATACTTATAAAAAGGTATAAGAAAATGAGTGATCG
>CAYRWC010000415.1:0-2311 GCA_964427795.1 uncultured Oscillospiraceae bacterium
CTACAGAAACCAAGATATATTTTTTTTGATAGGGCCGGGAGACAATGACCGAGGTAATGTCTTCAATTTCATGGATGGAAACCTGCTCGTTTTCACTGACAACCGGCAATTCGCTGCCTAATAAAGCACTAAAATCGATTGTTCCGCCTGTCGAGGCAATCGTACGGCCGTTGCGGTCCAAAAAGTAATATGAGGTCTGCTGATTTTGGTACTCGCTAAGCATTTGGCCCAGAGCGTCCGGATTCAGCCGAATCTCGAAAATGCCCCGGCATTCCGTCCCGGGCACATTAAGCGGATAGGTACCATATAAAGCAAGAATCGGATCCGTTTCTTTCTCATCGGCAATGAAGGAAGGCGTATAGTTCCAATAGAGGTTTTTGTTTTGTGCGGCAACATCCTGTGTCCATTGCAAGCCGTCATCTGAATGCCAGCGGTCATCCAGCCAGTTGACGCCGCTTTGAGAAGAAATAACGACATTGGCGGCCCGGTTATAAACGGATATGGACGAAAAGATCTCCGGCGATCGGGACAGCGCCGCCAGAAGCGAGCAATAAACCTGATAACAATTGACCGATTCTGCCGTCGAGTGGTCCAAAAAACCTTTCAGGTTCGGATAAAGCACTTCGTTGCCGGCCATATCCAGATAGGCAGAACGGGCAGTCTGAAAAATCCGTTCATCAAATTGGGCGCCAATTTGCATCAGCATGGATTGGCTGTCATTGCAGATCTGCTCTTCATAAGCTTTACCGAATAAATAGGCAATGACGAAACTGAGGGAAGTAACCAGAACGACAATGACTAAAAATGAGTACAGGAACCTTTTGTAAACGGAAGAAATGCGTTTCTTTCCGCGCATCAGCAGCAGCTCCTCACATCAGATTTTCCAGCCGGATTCATTTGAAAAACAGTCTATGAACGGAAAAAGTATAACATATCTGCCCGAATCGTACGCCTGTGTTTTGCTTAAAGTACGAAAATTCATACAATTGGAGAATCTTGCTATTCCATGTTTGCCGTTTTTTGGGGAATTGTTTCATAACTATAAATTCTTTCCATTGTCAGGCGTCGGACCGGTTGTTATGCTACAGGCAATCCAGCCGAAACTTGCACAATAGAGGGGTGAATGAATGATACAAAGTACCAAAAAAGCCAACCTGGCGAGACAATATTGGCGGAACCGCTATCTTGTCCTGCTGCTCTTGCCAGCCCTATTATATTTTTTAATATTTTGCTACGGCCCCATGTACGGCGTACAAATCGCTTTCAAAAATTTCATATTCCGGTTAGGCATTCTCGGCAGTCCCTGGGTAGGTCTCGAAAACTTCAGATTATTGTTTTCTATAAGGAGTTTCGGCGAGGTTTTCCGCAATACGATCGTTATCAGCATATACAAGTTAATAACCGGGTTTCCGGCACCGATCATTTTTGCTATTTTACTCAATGAAATTCGTCAGGTTAAATATAAGAAGACCGTTCAAACCATCAGTTACTTGCCGCATTTTGTATCCTGGGTTGTTTTAGGCGGATTGTTCATTCAGTTTCTTTCACCGTCTACCGGCCCGGTTAACGTTTTGCTGAAAGCCATGGGCATCGAACCGATCTATTTTTTAGCCGACACAAAATGGTTCCGCAGCGTTCTGGTTGTCACCTCCATGTGGAAAGGCTTCGGCTGGGGTTCTATTGTTTATCTGGCTTCCATTACCTCCATATCGCCCCAGCTTTATGAAGCCGCAGAAATTGACGGCGCCAGCCGCCTGCGGAAAATATTCAGCATCACCTTGCCCGAATTGACGCCGGTTATCACCATCATGCTGATCTTTTCCGTCGGCGGCATCGTCGGCGACGATTTCGATCAGATATTTAATCTTTATAACGCTTCTGTTTATAGCGTCGGCGACGTTCTGGGAACTTATATATACCGGGTCGGCCTGATCGACATGAAATACAGCTTTTCCACCGCAGTCGGCCTATTCCGGAACGTCATCTCCTTTGCCCTGGTTTTGTTGGCGAATATTGCGGCTAAACGCTTCAATGAATACGGAATCTGGTAAGGAGAGAAGAATATGGCAAGACTAAAACGGCGTTCCAAAGGCGATCTGACCTTTGACCTCATCAACAACACCCTGATGCTCATTCTCTGTGTCAGCACGCTTTATCCTTTTATTTTCCTTATCTTTCAGTCGCTGGGCAATTCGGCCACGATCAGCCTGCTGCCCCGGACTTTTGACCTGACGGCTTATAAAAGCGTCTTGAAAAACCATTATATTTGGACCGGCTTCTACAATACCATCATCCGGACGGCCATCGGCAC
>CAYRWC010000416.1:0-2306 GCA_964427795.1 uncultured Oscillospiraceae bacterium
GCACAGAACGTCCCGGCGCCGTTTATCTGGCCGCCGTCATGGCCGCCCACGCCCAGCGCAAGCTTCCGGCCTTTGCCATCTACGGTCACGATGTTCAGGATATGACCGACACCGCCATTCCCGACGATGTCGGCGCCAAGATTCTTTTATGGGCCAAAGCGGCCATCGCCGCCGGCGACATGAAAGGCAAATCCTATGTCAATATCGGCGGTCCGACCATGGGTATCGCCGGTTCCTGCATCGACGCCCAGATGTTCCAGGAATACTTCGGCCTGCGCACCGAATGGCTCGACCAGGTCGAGATCGAACGCCGCATTGCCCGCGGCATCTTTGATCCGGAAGAATTCGCCAAAGCCAAAGTCTGGCGCGAACAGTACTGCCCCGAAGGCTGGGACAAGAACGAAGGCGGCCCCTTCGCACATACCCGCGCCGAAAAAGACGCCGAATGGGAGCGCGTCATCAAACAGACGCTGATCATCCGCGATATCATGATCGGCAATCCGAAACTGGCCGAAATGGGCTACCAGGAAGAAGCCGAAGGCCGCAACGCCATTGTCGGCGGCGTCCAGGGCCAGCGCCAGTGGACCGATCATTTCCCGAACCATGACTACAGCGAGGCGCTGCTCAACTCGTCCTTCGACTGGAACGGCATCCGCGAGCCGATGATCCTGGCTACCGAGAACGATACCCTCAACGCTATGGCCATGCTGCTTGGCCATCTGCTGAACGACTCGGCTTCCGTGTTTGCCGACGTCCGCACCTACTGGAGCCCGGCCGCCATCGAGCGGGTCACCGGCTGGAAGCCGGCCGGCACGGCGGAAAACGGCATCATCCATCTGATCAATTCGGGCGCGGCCGCCCTCGACGGTTCCGGCGCCATGCGCGACAACCAGGGACAGCCGGTTATGAAACCGTTCTGGGAGATGACCAGCGCCGACGCCGACGCCTGCCTCAAAGCCACCCAATGGTGCCCGGCCGATACCGGTTATTTCCGCGGCGGCGGTTTTTCCTCCGCCTTCGAAACCAAAGCCGAGATGCCCGTTACGATGATCCGCATGAACAAGATCGAAGGACTCGGCCCTGTTCTGCAGATCGCCGAAGGCTACACCGCCCGGCTGCCCGAGGATGTCAGCCAGATTCTGCAGAAGCGCACGGACCCGACATGGCCGTGCACCTGGTTTGTCCCGCGCCTGACCGGCGAAGGGGCCTTCAAGGATGTTTATTCGGTCATGGCCAACTGGGGCGCCAATCACGGAGCCTTCAGCTACGGCCATATCGGCGCCAAGCTGATCACCCTCTGCAGCATGCTGCGTATTCCGGTGTCTCTGCATAACGTGCCTGAAGAACAGATTTTCCGTCCGCACGCCTGGTCCGCTTTCGGCACCACCAACGCCGAAGCGGCCGACTATCGCGCCTGCGAAAACTACGGTCCGCTGTTCGGCTGATCCTCAGTCGCGGCCGCCCGGCCGTCTCTCAATGCGATAAAACAGCCGTTCGGAGCCGCAATGCTCCGGGCGGCTGTTTTTGCTTGCTATCCTTATTCCGATTGTTTAATATAAGAATCATACGGCAGCCGATTGTGCCGTATGCCGATGAGGAGGTTGATGCGGATATGAATGTTCTCATCATGACGGATATGGAGGGCATCAGCGGCGTCGATACGCCTGAGCAGATCGCCGATATCCATTCATCAGGTTACCAGTTTGCGCGGCAGCGGCTGATGCTGGATACAAACGCGGCGATTGCCGGCGCGTTCGATGGCGGCGCGAAACGGGCGTATGTTATCGACGGCCACGGTTCGGGCGAAAACTTCATCTCCGAGCTGCTCGACCCGCGAGCCGAACGCGTCACGATACCTTTTTTGAACGCCGGATTTATGGCTCAAATAGATGCCTATATGGAAGTCGGCATTCATGCCATGGCCGGAACGCTGAACGGCTTTCTGGACCATACGCAGAGTTCCGCCTCCTGGTACAATTATTATGTCAACGGACGCCGCGGCGGCGAAATCGCCCAGGGCGCCATTTTTTGCGGATCTTACGGCATTCCGTTTGTTATGGTTAGCGGCGATGAAGCCGCCTGCGAAGAAGCGCGGCAGCTGCTTGGGCCGGTTTCCTGCGCCGCTGTCAAACAAGGTGTCGGCCGCAACCGCGCCAAACTGGTCGATCTTGACAAAGCGCTGGACCGGATCAGGGAAGCCGCACGGAACGGCCTGGCTTCAATTAATCTTGTAAAACCCTATAAGCCGGATATGCCTTTGGATATCAAGCTGGAACTGTATCGTTCAGACATGTGCGACGACCTCA
>CAYRWC010000417.1:0-2291 GCA_964427795.1 uncultured Oscillospiraceae bacterium
GGCGAGTTGATTGATAGTTCAGAATTTTACAAACGAGCCGGGTTCCCTTATATCCGTTTACATGACACAAATTATCCTCATCCCCGCGAAGTGGATATCCCGCAAATTTTTCCGGATTTTAATGCTGATCCAGATAATCCGGCGAATTATGATTTTGTTCGCACCGACGCTTATTTGCAGCAATGCCTTAATACAGGCGCTTCAATTATTTACCGGCTGGGAGTCAGTATAGAGCATCCAAAAATAAAATATACGGTTAATCCCCCACAGGACTTTGAAAAATGGTCGGATATTTGCCTTCATATTATACGGCATGTCAATGACGGCTGGGCTGATGGACATCATTGGAACATCCGTTTTTGGGAAATATGGAATGAACCGGATCTTTTACATGAAGATCGTTCAAAAGACGCGATGTGGTCGGGAACCCCCGAGCAGTATTTTCAGCTTTATGCCATAACCTCGCGCAAACTGAAGAACGCTTTTCCGGAATTGATGATCGGCGGATATGCGGCGGCTTTTGCTTCGGAAAAAAGAAAGGTTTTTTTCCAAAATTTTCTTGATTATGTTAAGAAAGAACAGCTGCCGTTGGATTTTTTCTCGTGGCACCGATATGCCGATGATCCGGAAGATGTTGCGGCAGAAGCCGGTATTGCTCAGACTGGTCTTGATCACATTGGTTATAAAAATACGTTGAGCATCTGTGATGAATGGAATTATACGCCATGGCGCATGGCTCCAGAGCGGCATCCTATGACGGCCGATTCACAGTCGGCTTTTGTACGGGGCGGGCTTGGATATTCAGCCACCTATGCCGGCGCATCTTATGATGCTGCGGTCATGATGCGTCTGCAAGATACGTCGACTGCTATTGCCACACATTATACGGGCGATCCGACGAACTACTACTGTACGATATTTGATCGTTATGGTTATCCGGAAAAGCCGTATTATTCATTTGCAGCTTTCAATGAAATTATAGCCAGAAAAAATCGCTGCCGTGTCGATCTGGAGAACTGTGAAGATGGTTTATATGTGTGTGCGGCAGCGGATCGCACGGGCGTTGCTTTGTTGATGACTCCATTTAAAAATGGCGATAAAACCTATAAAATAGATTTTGGCGGTCTTGATCGTTCACAAGTCTATCACATGAAAAAATACCTGATCGACCAATGTCATTGTTATGATTTAATTGATGAGGAAAAGGGATCTCTCGCGGATCTGGGTAATGATACTTATTTGAATACAAAAGCGACTCTTCTTATAACGTTGATAAAAATATAATTATTTATAACACGAAAGGATGATCTGTATGAATGAATTAAAAATTGGTTGGGCATCACGGGATGTTTCGACAACAAAACCTGTTAATATTCCGGGACAGTTTCACATGCGTATTTCTGAAGGAATCCTGGATCCTGTGACAGTTAATACCTTAGTTATTGATAATGGCACGGATATTGTTATTTTCCTTTCAGCTGACTTGGTTGTCATCCGTTCGCACCTGCTTGATGAAATCCGGGAGAAAGTAGAGAAAATAAATCCGGCAATACCGGCGGTTAAAATACTGATGAATGCCACACATACACACACGGGACCGAGCCATTATGCCGATGGCGGTTGGGATGCGGTGAAAACCGGGTCTTCTACGGCATCCCCCAGCGAGTTGCCGGAGAGTGGCATTGAAATTGCCTCCAGTGATGAATACCGCGATTTTCTTTCAACGCAGGCCGCAGAGGCGATTAATGAAGCCTATCTGAAACGCGAATCCGGCGGAATCGCTTATGGGTATGGCTATGCTGTTGTTTCTCACAGCAGAAGAACCATTTATTTCGATGACGTTTCGAAACGTCCTGGCGCGCAAAGCAATGGATATCGTGTTGATGGGCATGGCGTGATGTATGGTAATACAAATGACGATAATTTCAGCCATTATGAGGCCGGAGCGGATCATTTTGTCAATTTGCTGTACACCTTCAACGCTGCCGGAGCATTAACCGGAGCGATTATTAATGTCCCGTGCCCCTCGCAGAATTCTGAAGGAGAATACCAGCTTTCCGCCGATTATTGGAATGATGTCAGAGTCGCGATCCGAAAGCAATACGGCAATATATATATCCTTTCCCAATGTGCAGCCGCCGGCGATCTATCACCGCGGATCCTGCACTATAAGAAAGCACAAGAACGCCGCTTTCGCTTGAAATATGAAATGAACCAATCAAAAGAAGGAATTAACCAACCTGACCTTGCCGCCCGCAAGGATATTGCTGAGCGTATTACCGCGGCTTTTA
>CAYRWC010000418.1:0-2281 GCA_964427795.1 uncultured Oscillospiraceae bacterium
TATCATTATATTTTCCTTGCGTGAACTGACTGAACCTGTATTGACAATTCCACTCTACGCTAACAACGGCGCGGCGACACAAGGGATAAATGACGACACGGCGGACGGATTCAGCGAGAAGAAGATTGAAAATATCATCAAATCGTTGTCAGATGAAAGCTACACGCCAAGCCCCGCCAGACGCACCTATATTAAGAAAGCGAATGGCAAAATGCGCCCGCTGGGAATACCGACCTTTACCGATAAACTCGTTCAGGAAGTCCTGCGAATGATACTGGAAGCGGTGTATGAACCAATATTCCTTGACTGCTCTCACGGCTTTAGACCAAATAGGAGTTGTCATACCGCACTAAACGGTATCAAGCGTGGATTTAATGGTGTCCGTTGGTTTGTGGAGGGTGACATTAAAGGGTGTTTTGATAATATCAACCATCAAGCTTTGTCGGGTATTATCAACAAGAAAATCAAGGACGCGCGAATAATCAAACTCGTTTACAAGTTCCTTAAAGCAGGATATATGGAGGACTGGCGATACAACAACACGCACAGCGGTACTCCGCAGGGCGGAATAATATCGCCGTTATTCGCCAACATCTATCTGCATGAGTTGGATAAATTCGCCGTTCAAATGGCAAAAGACTTTGACACGCCACGCAGTCAGGTGAAAACCACTGAATACAACCGCATTCAGAAAAAGCTGTCCAAAATCAGCGTTGCCCTGAAAACGGCTGATGAAAGTGAAAAAGCTGTATTGTTGGAACGCCGCAAGATACTTCGCGCCGAATTGCTGAAAACGCCGTGCAAATCGCAAACCGACAAGAAAATCAAGTATGTCCGTTACGCGGATGATTTTCTGATTGGCGTAAACGGAAGTAAAGAGGATTGCGAAGAAATCAAGCGGAAGCTGTCGGAGTTTATAGCGGGCACCCTCAAAATGGAACTCAGCGAGGAAAAGACACTCATAACTCACAGCAATTCTTACGCGCGGTTTTTGGGTTATGACGTTCGTATCAGGCGAGACGGCACAATCGGACATGGCGGCGCGAAGAACGGAACACAGCGAACATTGAATAATACGGTGGAGTTGTGTATTCCGTTCGAGGATAAAATTATGCGTTTCCTGTTTGACAAGCAGATTATACGGCAGAAAAACGGTGAAATCAAACCTTGCGCGAGGAAATCAATGGTGCGCTGTACGGAACTGGAAATTGTATCGGCATACAACGCGGAACTGCGGGGGATATGCAATTATTATTCTATGGCAAGCAATTACAATCGTATCAGTTATTTTGCCTATTTAATGGAATACAGTTGTCTGAAAACCCTTGCGGCGAAGAACAGCTCAAACACCCATAAAATCATTGCCGCCCATCAGGACGGAAATGGCAAATGGTGCATTGAGTATCACACAAAAGCAGGCGATAAAAATCTATATTTCGCTGATTACACGGAATGTATGAGCGCGAAGAATCCCATCGATACAATTCCTAACGCGGCAACGGTATACAGCAATTCGATAACCACGTTTGAGAGCCGGTTAGCCGCAAAAACCTGTGAATTATGCGGTGCCACAGACGGCGAATACTATGAAATTCATCATGTCAATAAGGTCAAAAACCTTGAGGGTAAAGCCCAATGGGAGCGCGTGATGATAGCCAAACGGCGAAAAACTATGGTTGTATGTCGGAAGTGTCACCATGAAATTCACGAAAATTGAGTTTTGCAAAATGGAGCGATAATGGAAAGCCGTGTACATCGAGAGGTGTATGCACGGTTTGGGGAGGGGTCTGTGCAAACCTACCGTTGAAAGACGACAAGGCGGCACTTTCCTACTCTACGCGAACAATCCCAACCTCAAACGCTACGTCGGCCCTGATGACGGCCTGCTTGGCAAAAGCCAGTATAACAACCACTGGAACCAGAACATGCCGGACGGTCGTCAAGTCTGCGTCCACGGTTTTATCGGAAAACTGGCGGATGGTTCTATCGCCACATATCAGACTCTGCCTTGGAATATGCGCGGCTGGCACTGCGGCTCCGGCTCGAAAGGGTCTGGTAATGACACGTATATTTCCTTTGAAATATGTGAGGACGGTCTGATTGACGCTGCCTACTTCAACGCTGTCTACAGAGAAGCCGTCGAGTTGTGCGCCTATCTCTGCAAACAATACGGACTGACGGAAAAGGATATCATCTGCCACTGCGAGGGCTACAAGCTCGGCATCGCCAGCAACCATGGCGACGTCATGCACTGGTTCCCGAAGCACGGCAAAAGCATGGA
>CAYRWC010000419.1:0-2275 GCA_964427795.1 uncultured Oscillospiraceae bacterium
CTCCTTCT
Source organism: uncultured Oscillospiraceae bacterium (assembly GCA_964427795.1). GTDB lineage: Bacteria > Bacillota > Clostridia > Saccharofermentanales > UBA5734 > JAYFQE01. The sequence continues at coordinate 9 of CAYRWC010000419.1, forward strand.
ATTTTTCACTTTTTGCGGGCCTTGCGGGATTGATAGCTTTGGAAAGCCATCTCCTTACGGGTCCGCTTGTCGTATCTGCCACTCTGCAGGTTTTCCATCGCCCTGGTCAGATTATCGAGTTCTTCATGCAGGCACGGCTTCATCTCTTCGCTCGCTACCGTCCTGCTTCACAACATTGAGTCGATGCTGGCTTTGATAGTGCAAGCCGCCAAGTCGACATCGCCGGCATCGGCTATGCGGATGGCCTTTTCCCGCTCCTCCGCGGCTTTGCTGAGTTCCATTTGCACCGCTACATCCGGTTCATCAGGCGTGTCCAGTAAGTTTTCGGCATCGGTACGCGTAATTCTAAGATCGATCTCAGCGGTTATTCGCTCCATACTTTTACCCACGTCGTCATAGGATAAGGCAATAGTGCCTAACGGCTGTTCGCCGGACTTACTCCCGTCGATTTCTATTTCCAGCAAGACAACCTTGTGATCGAAAGAGAATACATCAGGCATGTCGATCGCCACCGTCCGGTCGCCCTGCGGCCGGTATCCCCACACCTTATTCACACTGGCGCCCTCCGCACAGCGAAATTCCATCCGTACGCCCTGCGCCACCACCGATAACAGCTCCTGCAATTCCCGTGAAAATATCTCGGGAATTCGCTCCGGGGAATCGATATAATAATAATTGCCTCCGCTGCCTTCGGCAATAGCGGTCAGCAGATCTTCATCGAAATCGACGCCGACGCCGAGGGTGGTGACAGCTACCCCGGTCTCCCGCATGGCAGCGGCTTTGGCGCTTAGTGTGGCAGAGTCGGTGATGCCGACGTTGGCCAGACCGTCTGTAAGCAAAAGTACTCTATCGACCTGGCCGCTCTGCCTGTTCCTCATTACCTGCCTATAGCCCTGGATTATGCCGCCGCTCAGGTTCGTGCTGCCGCCAGGATAGATGCCCCCAATTATGCCTTTGAGCTGGTCTTTATATATTACCGGCCCCGCTTCATGAAGTACCGATACATCTTGGTCGAACACGGTCACCGACGCCTTATCGTCATTCGTCAGATGATCGACGGCGTATTTGACCGCCTGTTTGGTGAAATCAATCTTCTCCCCGGTCATTGATCCGCTCCTGTCGATGACGAATCCCAGGTTGAGCGGCAGCCGCTTGTTATTCGCTGGCGAATCCTTGGCCATTATCTCCGCCAGTAGATAGACGCTCTGTTTTCCAAAACCGATATATTTGCGGCTCAATTTTGCCTTCAACGTAAGAGTGCTCATGCTCTTACCTCCTTTTCCGACCTAATGATAACAAAGAGGACTGACAGCTGTATGTCAGTCCTCTTTGTTTGGAAATTCTTCTTTTACATAAATTTTTTTCGTCTAGTCTACCTAGTTTGCCTCCGTTCCGAAAAAATCGGCCTCATGGCGCACCGTCCGACTCATTTGAAGCCATTAAGCTTTATAAATACTAGTATTGTCGGGTTTCGGGCAAAAACGACCTTTCGGGGATTAAGTAAAAACCACAGTAATATGTTGCCTATCCTTAAATAGCGCTAAGCGCATATTTTGACGGACAGGGATAATAATTGTCAGTGCCGACGATAAAAGGTAGGAAAGGGACGCAAAATCAAATCGACATTGACATCATTGGGGACTGGCGGCAAGCTGCAGAAACATTGCCAAGAGCCGCGGCCAATTGCAGTCCGCGCGGTTAATCATACAACTAATTTTTTTTAATTTGTTCCATCTGCTCCTTGTCCGGCATATTACCGTCTTGCAACGTAGGCGCCGGCTTGATACTGCCACAACCGGCCAAGACGAATGCACCGGCTAACACCGCTACCATAGCCGATACAACAATTTTTTTCCAACTATTCTTACGCATTTCCTTTCCTCCTCATCATAACTCCCACAAATAAAAGCTTCGCATAGGTAAAGTTTGTTTTCATCATTGCTCCAACACACAAAATTGATAGCGGTCATCCCCGTCTTATGGACAGACCAACATCCTCTGGTCTCGTTGACTAGCTTGAACTTCGTTGTCACCACGCTATTTTACTTAACCGAATTTGATACAATTATTACATTTTCCCGCGTAGCAGCAATGTTCAAGGTTAAGCATGACAGTTATTTAGAAAGCATATTCCCGTCAGGCATAACCTCGGCCGTAGTGGCGCTAATTTATAACAAGGTATAAGGAAACTGTCAATAACAACATATTGCCACTTTCCTAAGTTTAAGCCTATCAGTCGTGTCTGGATTAAGCACTTGGTATCCATG
>CAYRWC010000420.1:0-2271 GCA_964427795.1 uncultured Oscillospiraceae bacterium
GACCGGGATTGGCCGAATCCGGTTTGACAAAGCATAAACGCATCCGGTTGCAGAAGAAAGCCCGATAGGAGGCGGATGGAGAGGAGATTTTTTTACTGAACGGCTCGGGGGTCAGGAGCGCCACGTAACGGTTTTGCGACACCGCCACCGAACGCGCCAGATTTACCTGTGAACTTACGATCATCGCCGCACCGTTCAGCCCGCGCTTGCCCGTCATTGCCGAAATCGCACTGGTCCCCAATCCCACAAGGAGCAGTGAGATTCCCAGCACCAGCAGGATTTCCACCATCGTATAGGGTCTATATTTGAATTGTCTTTTTCGCATCGGCCGAATCCTCATTTGGTTCCACTGATCTTCTTCTGGTTCTGCGGCCAGATGTCATCCTTGGTATTGAGCTTACGGTCCGGTCCTGTCGATAATAAATCGTAGGAATCCTTATTGGTTTCCCCCGGACATCTGTAATAAATGAAAGACTTGTCCTTCCCATCTACCGGATCTTTAAATCCGTCTGTTATGACCAGCAGCGGCTGGCCGCCATCAGTACCATCTTGAACTGCGGATTTGAGTAAATCGGAGGAGAGAAACTTGTAAGCGTCGGCACCCAAAATTAATTTGCTGCTATCTACTCCGGAATTTGGGACTCCCCGGCAAACATAAACCGGATAGAAGTTTCCATCGGTCTGGGGATAATAACCGTATTTGGTCTTGAAGGCCTGGAGTGCAAGATGAAGACTACTCAAGTTGCTTTCGGTCCTGGCGTTGGCGCGGGATTTCTGGACGGCGTTGTAGGCGCCGAAGCTGAGCCCCACCAGAATTAAGATGATCGCAATCACCGCGAGGACTTCGATCATGGTGAAATAACGGAGGCGAGAGGCGGCTCCGGCCGCTTGGGTCCGTCTTATATGTTTCATAGGGCTGTCTCCATTATATCTTATATTTCTACATTGCTAGTATACCACGGCAAATTATTAAAGTCAAGTAATTCTCCGCAGGGGCAAGGAAAATTCATGAAAAAATAATCTCCCATAAAACGGCCGGCGCCAATGCGAAATCCCTTGTCTCTCAGAATGTGCGGCCTTTTTTCATATCGAAACCGACGGATGAATTTACCGCTTAAATCGTCCTTTGCTATTGCAAAAAGTGCCGAATTGTGCTATATTATAAACAGAACAACAAGGAAAAGCGGTAATTATGGCATTGACACACAAAAAATATGAATTTATGAACTGCGACGGCTTATCGCCCCGCAAGTTCCTGATTTGTCCGCAGTGCCGTGAATATATCACTCAGATCGATATCGAAAACTTCTCGGCATGTCCGTTCTGCAACTATCGGCTGAACCGCAATAATGAGCTGGAAGACTTCGTTCTCCAGCCGTTGGCGGAACGCTGGGCCGAACAGTACAACGGCGCGTTCTCCATTCGTATGCGCTGATTTGTCTCCCTTCTTTCCCGCAGATTCACCGACATGAATAAAAACCGCCGCGGCGCATCGTCCGCGGTGGTTTTCAAGTATTGATATCCGGTATGGATTATTATTTCTCGACCGGCACCACGATCCCGCGCATGATGACGTTCTGGCAGAGCATGAAGACCAGGAAGGTCGGGACCGACGCCACAATCAGCGAGGCATAAATCACCCCTTCGCAACTGTTCATCTGCAACTGATACAGCCACGGCATGATCGTCCACATGGCGCGGTCCTGGCAGATCAGCAGCGCCATCATGAAGTTCGCATAGGCCGAGGTAAACGCCTGCAGGGCGATCACCGCCAGGATCGGTTTCGACAGGTTCATCGTCAACTGAAGGAATATCCGCGGTTCGCTGGCGCCGTCGAGCATGGCGCTTTCGTAGAGTTCCTTCGGCAGCGAATCAAAAAAGCCTTTCAGCAGGAAAATCTGGTAGCCGTTGGCCAGCCCCGGCAGCACCAGAGCTCCGAACGTATTCAGGAGTCCGAGTTCGCGGAGCAGCAGGAAGTTCGGAATCTGGGTCACCATCTGCGGGAAAGCCATCGTCAGCATCAGGAAGAGCAGAACCTTGAACGCGGACGGCGGACGGAAACGGCTGAGCGCATAGGCCGCCAGCGGGTTGACGATCAGCGCGCACATGACCGCGAGGAAGCAGTAAATGGCGGTATTCATCAGGGCGCGTCCGTGGAACATGATATAGTCGCTGACGGTGATGAAATTGCGGATGGTGAATTCGGCGCGCCATTTATTCTTGTGAGCCATGATATTGGCATAGTGGTACTCGTATTGCGGCGGATAGATG
>CAYRWC010000421.1:0-2267 GCA_964427795.1 uncultured Oscillospiraceae bacterium
TTGTCCGCCTCGGCCTGATCCGTCTGTAATTGGGCACCGATATTGCGGCCGACATCGACGTCCGCGATATCGATCGACAAAATTTCGAAGGCGGTTCCGGCGTCAAGGCCTTTGCTGAGCACCGTTTTCGATATGCGATCCGGATTTTCCAGAACATCTTTATGTGTTACAGCCGAACCGATGGTGGTGACGATGCCCTCGCCGACGCGGGCGATAATCGTCTGCTCGCCGGCGCCGCCGACCAATCGTTCAATATTGGCCCGCACGGTTACCCGGGCTTTGGCTTTCAATTCGATACCGTCCTTGGCAATAGCGGCAACCAGCGGCGTTTCGATCACTTTCGGATTGACGCTCATTTGCACGGCTTCCAGAACATCGCGGCCGGCCAGGTCAATAGCGGCCGCCCTTTCGAAAACAAGCGGTATTTCCGCGCGCTGCGCGGCAATTAAGGCATTGACAACCTTATCGACATTGCCGCCGGCCAGGAAGTGAGCTTCCAGCTGATTGATGCTGACCTGCAAACCGGCTTTGGTCGCTTTGATTAAAGGATTGACCACCCGTGTCGGCACAACCCGGCGCAAACGCATGCCCACCAGGTTGAAAATGCCGACCTTGACGCCGGCTGCCGCCGCTGAAATCCAGAGCCCGACCGGAACGAAACTGAAGAATAATGACAGAACGACCACAATAGCAGCAATGATCAGGGTATAAGCCATGAATTCTCCGCCCATATGAAGACTCCTCTCAAAAAATGTGTTTATAAACTATGTCTGTTATTACTGTTCCTCTATTACTGTTCCTCTACCGGCTGAACAACAATGCGCCGGCCTTCGACGCCGGTAATTTTGACCTTAACACCTTTTTCGATATAGGTTCCGTCGGATACAACATCCAGGCGTCGGCCGCCGAAGTCGGCGGATCCGGCCGGCCGCAAAACAGTCAGCGTTGTTCCCTCGCGGCCGATCATCTGCGACAGGTCCTCCGATGTGCTGAAACCTTCTTCGTGTTTGGCCGAGGACCAAAGAATCAGTTTTTTTGCCAACTTGCCTTTTTTAGCCGAGTGCAAAATCAAGAACAGCATCAAGGCGACCAGCAAAATCAAGAGCAGCACCATCGCCATGGCTTCGAACGGCGTTCGGGCTGTCATCACGATACCGATAATCAGAAGCACCAGACCACTCCCGCCGGCAATGCCGAAACCGGGCATGAACATTTCAGCGATCAGTAACAGCACGCCAAGGATCAAAAAGATCGCCTGCAGCGTGCCGATGCCTTCGATAAAGCTAAAAAATCCCACAGTACAGAAAAGAATATTCATATGATCGCCTCCCCAATTCTGCACGCTTTCATTATATCCTACAATTCATGAACACACCAGGCGGCGGCGCGCCGAATAAGCGGGATCATTTTAGCAAGCATTGCTTCCGTGTGCCCCGGAGTCAGACAAGCCACGCGTCCCGATCCGACTTCACGGCTCCAGCCGCCGATTTCCGTGCCGAGATTCGAAAGTGTACAAAAAAAGGGCTGCGTTTTGAGCAGATCGATCTGACAAAAATATTGTTCATCATAATCGGTAAATGGCGTAAAATTATCCACAATTGGATGTAAAGTACCCGGCATGGCGCTGCCGGTTACCAAAGCCGGTTCGGGTGGGTGGCTGACAAAACGGCCCAGGGAAAGCTCATAAAGATGAGCGTCCCGTTCGATTCCGGTAAGGCCGGCATGAATAAAGAGCCAGCCCATGCCGTTTTTCACCATTTTGACCATCTTCAGCTGTTCCTGTCCTTTGAGCGGTGGCTCCCCGTCTTTTTTGCCGGCTGTCAAGCTGACCGTCAGATCCGGCGGTTCTTTCAGCAGCAAGAGGCGGCGAATAGACTCATCCGTTTCGACATGCCAGCCGTTTTGCGTAAAAACCTGATCAATGAAAAAGCCATATCGGTCGGCAGGATGATATTGATCATTCCAGATCACGAGAACGCGTTTACCCATGAATTGACTCCTTTGCCCTTTCATGCGGGTTTCTGCCAATACATAACGGATCATGATCAACACAGCCTAAGTTTATCATATCTAATCATTATACGCCAGATTAAGCATTATGCCCGCATGAGGCAAAGAAGGGCGGATAATCAGTTTTTAATCTTTAAGCCGGGCTCCGCCAACCGACTCGATTTCATCGAGAACCAGATTCAACGACCGCACACCTTCCGGCAAAGCCGCTTCATCAATGGATTTACCGGCAATTAGCCGGGTTGCAAAATACTCCA
>CAYRWC010000422.1:0-2259 GCA_964427795.1 uncultured Oscillospiraceae bacterium
GAAGATAAAAAGGCCGTGATAAACACCGCTTTGTGCCATCAATGCATAAAATGCCAACAAGTTTGTCCCAAAGATGCGATTCACTACAGCAAATAAAAGTATTTTTTATTAATTTGTTGCAATTACAACATACTTAATAGGGCAATTTTTGGTATAATAATTAATGAACTTCACTTGTATCACATAACATGTGAAAAAAATAGGAGGTATACTATTATGGTTGAACAGATTTTCAAACTGTCAGTTGGCGATGAAAAAGCTGTTGAAAAAGTTATATTTGATGATAATATTCATTATCTGCATATGGTATTTAACAAAAACGAAGGGCTGCCGGAACACTTTTCAAATTCCAACGTGTATATGACCGTCATACGTGGAAAGCTCTCCATCGGTCTTGATGAACAGGATGTACATGAATATGAGGCCGGAACTCTTCTGAAAATCCCGTTTCAAACAAAAATGAATGTTAAAAATCTGCATGATGAAACATTGGAGCTGATCGTAGTCAAGGCACCTGCTCCAAAAGGCTGAGAAAACAAAGGAGGAAATCGGATGAAAAAATATCGGTGCATTCCCTGCGGATATATCTATGATCCCACAGTTGGTGACCCTGACAGCGGAATTGCCCCCGGCACGACATTTGAAGATATCCCCAATGATTGGCAGTGTCCAATCTGCTTTGTGGGCAAGGAAGATTTTGAACTTGTAGAAGAATAAAGGAGGAAAACAAATGAGTATGTTTTGTTATCAATGTCAAGAAACCGCAAAAAACACAGGCTGCACCATTAAAGGTGTTTGCGGGAAAAATGAGGAAGTTGCAAAACTTCAAGACCTGCTGATCTATACGCTTAAGGGTATCTCGGAAATTGTTGTCAAAGGAAAGGTTGATATCACTAAACTCGATACAGCCAATTATGATGTTCTCAGCAGCCTGTTTATGACCATTACCAACGCAAACTTTGACGATGGGCACATTGAAGATCAGATCAAAAAAATGATTGCGCTAAGAGATCACCTGAGAAATTCCGTTCACGTGAATGATTTACACGATGCAGCAACTTTCACGGTGAACACCAGAACATCCATGCTGGAAAAGGCCGCCTTCGTCGGCGTATTGGCAACTGAAAACGAGGACGTACGTTCTCTTCGCGAAATGATTATATACGGACTCAAGGGCATGGCAGCTTATGCTGAGCACGCTAAAAATATCGGTAAAGAGGATCTGGCAATCAATGCCTTTATCTATGAAGCTTTATCGGCAACACTGGATGATTCCCTAACAGCTGATGATCTTGTGGCATTGACCCTTAAAACCGGTGAATATGGCGTGAAGGTCATGGCGCTTTTAGATGAGGCACACACTTCAAGATTTGGGAATCCCGAAATTACTGAGGTAAATATAGGTGTCAGGAAAAATCCCGCAATTTTGATTTCGGGGCACGATCTGACTGATTTGGAACAGCTGCTTGAGCAGACTAAGGGTACAGGCGTGGATGTATATACCCACAGCGAAATGCTCCCCGCGCATTATTATCCGGCGTTCAAGAAATACGATAACTTCGCCGGTAACTACGGTAACGCCTGGTGGAAGCAGCTTGACGAATTCGTTTCCTTCCATGGTCCCGTCCTTTTTACTACAAATTGTATTGTCCCGCCCAGAAGCGAAGAAGTCAGAGGTAGAATCTTTACCACAGGAGCCACCGGCTATCCCGGCTGCAAGCATATTGAAGCCGACGGGAACGGCAAAAAGGATTTTTCAGAAATCATTGCGCTTGCCAAAACTCTGCCCGCACCCGATGAGATTGAAACTGGCTCCATTGTTGGTGGTTTTGCTCATAATCAGGTTATAGCTCTGGCAGACAAGGTCGTAGATGCGGTTAAATCCGGTGCAATCAAGAAGTTTTTTGTCATGGCCGGTTGCGATGGGCGCATGAAGTCCAGAGAATACTACACCGAGTTTGCCGAGAAGCTCCCGAAGGATACAGTGATTCTCACGGCGGGCTGCGCAAAATACCGCTATAATAAGCTGAAGCTGGGCGACATTGGCGGCATTCCGAGAGTTTTGGACGCCGGGCAGTGCAACGACTCCTATTCTCTGGCGGTCATTGCCCTTAAGCTCAAAGAGGTGTTTGGACTAGACGATATCAACAAGCTGCCAATCGCCTTCAATATCGCCTGGTATGAACAGAAGGCCGTCATTGTTCTCTTGGCGTTGCTGTACCTGGGCGTGAAGAACATCCACCTCGGCCCCACGCTGCC
>CAYRWC010000423.1:0-2258 GCA_964427795.1 uncultured Oscillospiraceae bacterium
TAAACCGACAAATTTTGTGCGGCTTTTTCTTTATTTTTGCTTTGACAGCTTTTCATCGGCCGTTATATAATAGACAGGGCAAGACGTCCCGGACGTAAAGGGGCGTCTTTTCTGTTTTTTAAGGTATGTGCCGGCCGGCCGCCGGGCACAGAGGTTTAGTTTCCGAAGGAGGAATCATTCATGGTAAAAGCCATTGTGGGTGCCAACTGGGGCGATGAGGGAAAAGGTAAGATCACCGACATGTTCGCCGCCGAATCTGATGTAGTCATTCGATATCAGGGAGGGGCCAACGCCGGCCACACCATTATTAACCCTTATGGAAAATTCGCCTTGCATCAATTGCCGTCCGGCGTTTTTTTTAGTCATACGACCAATATTATAGCCAACGGCGTCGCGCTGAACATTCCGGCGCTGCTCAAAGAAATCGCCCAATTGCTGGCTGCCGGCGTTCCGGCGCCCAAGCTGATGATTTCCGACCGGACCCAGATTGTCATGCCTTATCATATTCTTTTTGATCAATACGAAGAAGAACGCTTAAGCGCCCGTCAATTCGGTTCGACCAAATCGGGCATCGCGCCTTTTTATTCGGATAAATACGCGAAAATCGGTTTTCAGATCAGCGAACTCTATGACGACGCCGCGCTAAAAGAAAAATTGGCCGGCGTTTTGACCGCAAAGAATGTCCTGCTGCAGCATTTATACGGCAAACCGCTGCTGGATGCCGGTACGCTGTACGATCAGCTGGTCGAATGGCGCGAAGCCATCCGGCCTTATGTCGGCGACACCATCCGATTCCTGCACAAGGCCGTGGCCGAAGGCAAGAAAATTCTTCTTGAAGGCCAGCTCGGCGCCCTGAAGGATCCGGATTTCGGCATTTATCCTTTCGTTACGTCGTCTTCGACCTTGGCCGGTTATGGCTGCGTCGGCGCCGGCATTCCACCCTACGCGATCAGCGAAGTCGTCGCCGTGGTGAAGGCTTATTCCAGCGCTGTCGGCGCCGGAGCGTTTACCAGCGAGATATTCGGCGATGAGGCCGAGGAACTGCGCCGCCGGGGCGGCGACGCCGGCGAATATGGCGCCACGACGGGCCGCCCGCGCCGGATGGGCTGGTTCGATGCGGTTGCCACCCGTTATGGCTGCCAAGTGCAAGGCGCCACATCGGTTGCGCTGACGGCGATCGACGTTCTGTCTTACCTGGATGAAATTCCCGTCTGCATCGGCTATGATATCGACGGCGTTGTCACCAGGGATTTCCCGGCGACCGCGGCGCTCAACCGCGCCAAACCGGTTCTGGCCAGAATGCCCGGCTGGAAGACCGACCTGCGCGGCATCCGGAGCTTTGATCAGCTGCCGCAGGCGGCCCGCGATTATGTGCTTTTTGTCGAGAAAGAGATCGGAGTTCCGGTTCGTCTGGTATCCAACGGGCCTCGCCGCGATGAAATTATACACCGGTCATAAAGGAGTACGCTATGCAGCATGAATCCATCCTGGTTCTGGACTTTGGCGGCCAGTACAACCAATTAATCGCGCGCCGGGTCCGCGATGATCATGTCTATTGCGAAGTTCTGCCCTATACCGTATCTATGGAGCGGATCCGCGAAGGCCAATATCGGGGCATTATCTTTACCGGCGGGCCCAACAGCGTGACCGGAGAGAAAGCCCCGCGCTGCCGGCCGGAGCTGTTCGATCTGGGCATCCCGATCCTGGGCATCTGCTACGGCGCCCAATTGATGACCGTCATGCTCGGCGGCCAGGTCGTTACGCCCGATAAAAGAGAATACGGCCGGGTGCCGATTGAGCTGGAACCGGCCAGCCGCCTTTTTTCTGCAGTCGAAGCGCAAACCAGCTGCTGGATGAGCCATACCGACCATATAGCCAAGATGCCTCCGGGGTTCCGGATCACCGGCTATACGGCATCCTGCCCGATCGCCGCCATGGAAGACGCCGACCGCCGTTTCTATGCCGTGCAGTTCCATCCGGAAGTTCAGCATACGCCGGAAGGCAGCAAAATGCTGCATCATTTTCTGTATGACATCTGCGGCTGTACCGGCGAATGGCAGATGTCCACTTTTGTCAAAGATACGATCCAAAACCTGAAGGAGCGTATCGGCGACCGCAAAGTCCTGTGCGCGATGTCCGGCGGCGTCGATTCATCGGTGGCGGCTTTCCTGATTCATCAGGCCGTCGGCCACCAGCTGACCTGCATTTTTGTCGACCACGGTCTGCTGCGCAAGGATGAAGGCGATTCGGTCGAAAGG
>CAYRWC010000424.1:0-2255 GCA_964427795.1 uncultured Oscillospiraceae bacterium
AGCCGCAGGGCGATGGGCACTCCCTCATGATCTGCTTTATTGCTGTAGCCGCCGCCGGGGCAGACAATGACGGTGCCGCGGTCCCGGCCTTGCTCGGCCGGGTAATAGGTCATAGACGGATTACAGGATTTGAAGGTTCCGAAGGCGCTGCCGCTGGCTACCAGCTTCTCGGCATCGGACCACAGTTCGATTTTTTCGATTGACATAACATCCCTCCCATGTTTTTGATTTTACCACAAAAGATTGTTTGCGTCCGGGTTCACAAAAAAATCGGAATCAGGTAGAATGGTATCGGTTTGAAAGAAGCAACAGGATGCAGAAAAGGAGCATGCCATCGTGAAAAGTGAAGGAAGAGCCTGGATCGTAACCGGCTTGCTGTTTTTTCTTTGGCGTACCTTGCCGGCCAGCCCTTTCCGGTATTTTGCCGATATGATCGGCGACGGCTGTGTTTGGGCAACCGGCCGGCTGCCGCTGCCGCCGTTGGGGCAGGCATTGTTGATTTATTTCCTGATGGGTTTACTGCTGGTCACTTTTCTGTTAATCAGCCGCAGCCGCAGCCGCCTGTATCTGGCCGGCCTCTGCGCTTTGGCAGAGATGGCGCATCATCTGGTCCTGTGTATCAGAACCGGACAAATATATGATGTTTCGCCGGCGATTGCCATCGGATTGGCCCTGGCCCTGCTGTTTTTGCTGGTTAAAGCGAAAAGCCCGGCGCTTTGGCTTTCCGACGCTTATATTCTCTCGCTGGGCGTCTGGCTGCTTTATGACGGCGTATTGCCGCCGCTGCTGAAAGCCCTGTCCCTGGAACAATCCGGCCTGGCGGCTCTCGTGCAGCTGCCGGCCGATCCGTGGATTAACCGGCTGAGCGGCCTGTGGCATTTGCCGCTGCCGGTATGGGCCATACTGCCTTTGGCCCTGGCTGTCGTGCCGGTTATCCTGTTGGGACGCGGCCGCCAGAAGGGCTGACGGCCTGTCCGGCATGGAAATCGAGGTGCAAGACGATGAATAAACAGGATCAGCAACAGATGGAACTGCCCGTCTTTGACGATGTGGCGGAACAAATCCGGCAGCTGCGGGAGCAGATCCTTTATCATAATCATCTTTATTATGATTTAAATGAGAATAAAATCAGCGATGAAGAATATGATCGGCTGATGCGCCGGCTACGCGACCTGGAAACCCGCTGGCCGCAATATGCTTCGGCTGATTCGCCGACTGCGCGCGTCGGCGGTTCGGCCGGCGGTGCGGCCGCCAGGCGTGTTCTGCGCGAGATGGCCCACCGTGTGCCGCTGCTCAGCCTGCAGGATGTTTTTTCCCAGGCGGAAGTGCTGGATTTTGTGGAACGGATGCGGACAGAACTGACCGATCCGCTTTTTACCGTTGAACAGAAGATCGACGGACTCTCGGTCGCCCTGCGTTATGAACAGGGGCGGTTCAGCCTGGGGCTGACGCGCGGCGACGGCCATACCGGTGAGGACGTTACGGAGAATCTGCGGCAGATCGCCGGCTTGCCGATGCGGCTGACGGATGCGCCGGCTTATTTGGAGGTGCGCGGGGAAGTCTATCTTTCCTACGCGGCTTTCGAAAAGGTTAACGCCTTTCAGGAGGAAACCGGCGGAAAGAGCTTTGCCAATCCTCGTAATTGCGCTGCCGGAACCCTGCGCCAACTGGATCCGGGCATCGTCCGTGAACGCGGACTTTCGCTTTTTATTTTCAATATTCAGGCCATCGAAGGCTTGTTGTTCCACTCGCATGCCGATAGCCTTGACTGGCTTGCGGCACAAGGCTTTCCGGTTATTCCGGATTTTTGCCGCTGCCGGACGGCGGATGAGATCTGGCAGGCGATCGACAGAATCGGCCGGCATCGTTTTGCCCTGCCTTACGGCATAGACGGCGCAGTCGTCAAGGTAGACGACCTGACGGCCCGTGAAACGCTGGGCAATACCAGCAAGGTGCCGCGCTGGGCTGTTGCTTATAAATATCCGCCGGAACAAAAAGAGACCACGCTGCTGGATATTCAGATACAGGTCGGCGGCACCGGCCGCCTGACACCGATGGCCATTTTGGCGCCGGTCAGGCTGGCCGGCACGAACGTCGGCCGCGCAACCCTGCATAACCAGGATTATATCGATCAACTGGACGTGCGTCCGGGCGACCGGGTACTTATCCAGAAGGCCGGCGATATCATACCGGCTGTCCTTGCCGTCCGGCCGGAATACCGCTCCGGAAATCCACCGCGGTTTGTTCTGCCGGAT
>CAYRWC010000425.1:0-2250 GCA_964427795.1 uncultured Oscillospiraceae bacterium
CCCCTGGGGGGTTATTGAAAGGGTTGAAATATGGAAAATCTTCACCATCATGAAAATACCAAGGCCGTTGTTAACCGCATTTCCCGGGTGAGCGGACATATGGAAGCGGTCAAGAAAATGGTTCTGGAAGACCGCGATTGCTCCGAGATCTTGATTCAGCTTTCCGCAATCCGTTCGGCTATTAATCATATCGGGCAAATTATCCTGCAGGATCATATTGATCATTGTATCGTTGATGCTATCAAAAACGGCGATACGAAAACTCTGGATGATTTAAACGACGCTCTGGCTAAGTTCCTGAAGTAAATTCCGATGATCGTTTATCAAGGACAGACGATTAAAGAATGGTTTATCAATGAAAAGAAACGCAACATCCTCTATGCTGTTGTCTCCTTTGCCGCGCTGCTGTTGAGCATAACCGGAGCGCTGAAAAATATTTTGCCATTTGACGCCGCCTGGGTCGCCATTGTCCTTGTTGGCATCCCGATCGTGATTGGTTCGGTGCAGGCTTTGATCAAAGAACACGATATCAAGGCGGATGTTCTGGTGTCCATGGCTTTGATTGCCTCAATCTTTATCGGCGAGTATTTTGCCGCCGGCGAGGTAGCCTGGATTATGGCTATCGGGACGCTGCTGGAGGATGCTACAGCCCGAAAAGCACGTATGGGTATCGAAAAGCTTATGAATCTGAAGCCGCAAACGGCCAGAATTAAAAGAAACAGCGTTGCAGAGATCGTTCCGGCCGACGATGTGAAAACAGGAGATACTTTAGTGGTATTGGCCGGCGAAACGATCGCAGCCGATGGTATTATCACATCCGGCCATACTGCCGTTGACCAGTCCGTCATGACCGGCGAGTCTATTCCCGTGGACAAGATGGCCGGCGACGAGGTGATCAGCGGAACCATCAATCAATTTGGCGCTTTTGAGATGCTGGTGGCGAAGACCGGCGAAGATAGTTCGCTCCAGCGTATGATCCGACTGGCTGAAGAAGCCGACGCGAATAAGGCGCCCATAGTGAAACTGGCCGACCGATGGGCCACCTGGCTGGTTGTGGCGGCGATGGTTGTTGCAGGAGCGGCCTGGATCCTGTCTGGAGAACTGATTCGGGCGGTTACCGTATTGGTCGTGTTTTGCCCCTGCGCTTTTATTCTGGCTACACCGACAGCGGTCATGGCGGGTATCGGCAACGCGGCGAGACTGGGCATCCTTGTTCGTTCGGGCGAAGCTCTGCAGCGGTTTGCCAAGATTAATCACATCGCTTTTGATAAAACCGGTACCTTGACTTATGGCAAACCTGAAATCGTTGGTATTGAGAGCTTTGATCCCGGCATGAGTACAGATGATTTGCTCAAGTTTGCGGCCTTGGCTGAACAACGGTCGGAACACCCGCTGGGAAAATCAATTTATGCCTATTATCTCAGCCATGGGGGCAAGCCGGAGGAAATACATGATTTCAACCTGATTGCCGGCAAAGGAGTCAGAACCGCTGTTCATGATTTCGACGTCCAAGCAGGAAAAGCTGAATATTTAACAGAAGAGGGGATTATTATTCCACTATCGGCGCGACAAGCAGCAGAAAGCTATCTGCATAAGGGCGCGACTGTAATTTATATTGGCATCAACGGCAAGTTCGCCGGCATGATCGCTTTAGCTGATGTCTTGCGGAAAACGGCAGCAACCTTGGTTGCCGAACTGAAATCCATCGGGATACAGCCCCTGTTGCTGACCGGAGATAACGAAGCGACCGCCAGACATATTGCCGCCCAGGTTGGCATAGAAGAGATTAGGCCCAATATGCTGCCGGAAGATAAAATGGAATTTGTCAGGGCGTATGCGGCACAAGGCCGGAACGTCTGTATGATCGGTGATGGCATAAACGATGCATTGGCACTCAAATCTGCCTATGCCGGCATCGCGATGGGCGGCATTGGCAGTGACATTGCTATTGAAGCAGCCGATGCCGTACTTGTCGGCGATAACCTTGAGCAAATTCCTTATCTTTTCAAGATAGCTCAAAAAGCGATGAAAAGGATCAGCTTCAATATCACAGTAGCCATGATCTGGAATGTGATTGCGGTCATTCTTTCAACAGCCGGCTTGTTGAATCCGGTTTCGGCAGCTTTGGTTCACAATGCCGGTTCGGTGTTCGTCGTTATCAGCTCGGCGCTGTTAATTAAAACCAAAATAAACGGACTGGCTTAATTAGGCTAAGAATAACCTTATATTCATCCTTCAGTGACGCTTCTT
>CAYRWC010000426.1:0-2237 GCA_964427795.1 uncultured Oscillospiraceae bacterium
TAGCCGGATTCCAGAAATAATACGGATTGATCGGCATGGCGACGCCGACCAAAAAGCCGGTGTTTCTTTGTTTAACCCGCTTTTTTTGCACAGGTGTGTAATCGAGCGCCTGCGCAGTTTTTAGTATCGCTTCCTTAGTCTGACTGTCAACCGAGCCGCAATTATTCAAGGCCCGGGAAACAGTCGATTGGGATAAATTCATCATTTGAGAAATCGTTTGAGCGTTTCCCTTTTCTTTTTTCATAACCGGTCCTCATGCTTCCGGAAATATGATCATTCTTTTTGTATCATCACATGTTTTAATCTTTCCTGTAATACACAGAATGACCAAAAATCGTCCGAGCGATTTGGCGAATTTTGACATGATAAAAAAGAATCGGACATGGGATGATTAGAATATCGGAAGCGTACCGAAAAATACGATCAAAAAATACTATCGAAAGAAGGATTGTTATGACAGGCAAATTGAAAGTCGGTGTTTTTGGCGCAGCCCGCGGAAAATGCATGATCGATGTTTTAGCTAAGCATCCGGATGCGCAATTAGTGGCGGTCTGTGATAAATACAAGCCTCTGCTCCAGGAAGTGACCAAGCTGGCCGATACGACCGGAATTAAAGTAGCGGTTTATGAGGATTTCGAAGAATTCATCCGCCATGATATGGATGCCGTTGTGCTGGCCAATTATGCCAATGAACACGCAACATATGCCATTCGCCTGCTCAAATCCGGCCGGCATGTCATGAGCGAGGTTCTTCCTTGCGAAACGATGGCTCAGGCTGTTGCCTTGATCGAAGCGGTGGAAGAAAGCGGCAAGGTTTATGCCTATGCAGAAAACTATTGCTATATGAATCAAACTTTTGAAATGTGGAAGAGATATGAACGCGGTGAAATCGGCGAAATAACCTATGCCGAAGGCGAGTATGTCCACGACTGTTCCTCGATCTGGCCGCAGATTACTTATGGCGAACGGAATCATTGGCGCAACATCATGTTCTCAACGTTTTATTGTACCCACAGCATCGGCCCGATGCTGACCATATCCGGCCGGCGTCCGGTTCAGGTTGTCGGTTTTGAAACGCCGCTTAACCGGCAGATGATCGATCTCGGGTCATTGGATGGCGGCTGCGGTGCCGTTGAAATGATTACGCTGGATAACGGCGCCATTGCCAAAAGTGTTCACGGCGGCTTAAAACGTGAACCGGGCAGTATCAATTATGAGATATACGGAACCCGGGGTATGATGGAGACCGAGCGTTTTGATTCTTCTCAGCTCAATGTCTATATAGAAGGAGAAAAACTCTGTCATGGCGATTTGAAGAAATATGCGCCGGAAAAGTTTGTCTCCGCAGATTTGGCGGTAGCATTCAGCGGCCATGGCGGCAGCGATTTTTATGCGACACATTTTTTTCTGCAGAAAATATTGGGCCGGCCGGAAGGGGAAAAATACAGTATTGACGTTTATACGGCGGTAGATATGGGTATCTGCGGCATCTTGGCCTATCGTTCGATCCTCAACGGCAACCTTCCCGTAAAAGTGCCGAATCTCCGCATCAAAGAAGAACGTGAGGCTTACCGAAATGATCATGCCTGCACAAACCCGGTTGTCGCAGGTGATCAAATATTACCGAATTATCATACCGGAAATTTTGCGATCCCCGACGCCGTGTATGAGAAAGTCCGCCGTCTCTGGCTTGATGGGAAAAATGCCGAATGACGTACCGAATGCCGAATGACGGTACAGCCACAAGACATGCTATAGTTGACGTTCGGTTTATTATTTGCTATGATCCAACTAAAATAGGCATCTGAACAGTGAGGATGAACATGAACCGCATGCATCGATGGAGCGCATATCAGTCTCTCATGACCGCCAGAATGGTCTTGAAAGGGGTTAGTGCGCCCTTTTGCCGGCAACAGTCTGCTTTTGTCAGGCGGTCATCGATTATTCCTCAACGGCAGCAACCGACTTTTCGTCAACGCTGAGCCTATCGGAAAGAAATCGACCGAACCCCAAAGCAAAAACAGCTTTGGGGTTTTTTTTCGGCAATGAGTTCTGTCCGGTATGAATAGGTGAAAGCAGAGGAGTCTATATATGGTTGAAATCAGCGTACAGCAACTAAACAAATATTTCGGCGCCAAGAAAATTTTTTCCAACATATCTTTTGAATTAATGACCGGTGAACGGGTTGGACTGATCGGCAATAACGGCTGCGGTAAAACGACGCTCCTGAAAATCAT
>CAYRWC010000427.1:0-2236 GCA_964427795.1 uncultured Oscillospiraceae bacterium
GTGGCTCGGAGCTTCGCTTAACGACACATTCCGAGGGATAATAGTTGTATAGACTTTATTCCCGAAGTATTTGCGCACTTCCTGAGCAACCTGCTCCGCCAGATTGTTTCTGCTGTCATACATTGTGAGAAGAACACCTTCAATTACCAAGCTTGGATTTAAATCCTGCTTGATAAGTTTTATAGTGTTTGTGAGAGCGGTCAGGCCCTCCAGGGCATAGTATTCACATTGTACCGGGATTAGTACGCCGTCGGCTGCTGTAAGAGCGTTGACAGTTAGCAAGCCGAGGGATGGCGGGCAATCAATAAAAATATAATCATAGTTGTTAATGAATGCTGTAAGAACTTTTTTGAGCACTCGCTCGCGCGATATCATCTGGATAAGTTCTACTTCAACGCCGACGAGGTCAATGCCTGCAGGAACAACATCCAGCCAGGGGAAATGAGTTGTTTTTTTTATTTCCTGGAGAGATTTCTTTCCTGTAAACAAGTCATAGGTACTACCGTTAATCTCAGTTCTGTCTATTCCCATGCCGCTTGTGGAGTTTCCCTGCGGATCGGAGTCGATGAGCAAAACACGTTTTTCAGCAGCAGCAAGTGATGCGGCCATGTTGACAGTCGTTGTGGTTTTTCCAACGCCGCCCTTTTGATTTGCTATAGCGATTATTCTGCCCATGCTTTTTCAGCGTCTCCTCGTGCTGCTGAGTCTTAACCGTACTAATTTACCATAGGATAATAATAAAAGGAAGGAAAAATTAAGAAAACATGGTGCCAGAGATATTCGCAGAGAGACATAACATATGAGGATTTAGTGTTTTATTTCATTCCAATTGTTCCACGTGGAACAATTGGCCTACAGCAAGCCTAATTCTTTTCCCGCAGGACTTACCCGCAAAGAGCCCAGCGATATGTGTCTGACAGTAGAAATATCTCGCAGCGGAGTTATTACACGAATTGACAGCTCTTTCAAATCTATATTGCGCAATATTCCAAGCCCCAAACATAGATTTTTATCATCATTTAAGCCGACAAGCAAATGATCCAGTTCGGAATTCTTAAGAATAGAAATTTCTCTAACATTATATTGCTGCTTGGCAGTAAAAAGTTCATCAGCAAAGTAATCTCCCTCAACCAGCAAGAACAATCTGTCAGCAGCGAGCTCAGCGTGAATAACAATGCTTTGAAGAATTTTTGAAAGCGAATTGATGTCCCGAAATCCAAGGCGCTCACCTGTTCCAAGCCCTGGACCGTGAACACCAACATCATGCAGCATTATTTCCTGAAAATCGGCGCCTCTGAAATATTCCTTAAAACGTTGTTCCCGCACGGACAGTCGCGCTTCTCGCGTGGATATTTTCGCGTCAGGAGATATGGGAAGTCGGTGAATAAGCAGCCCGGCTCGATGTGAATGAGGAGCTAGTAAATGTTCAACCTCATTTTCGTTTTGCAGAGCAACAATATGACGGGGCGACAGCATATCAATTTCGTGAAACTTTAGGTCGCGTGCTGCGCCGCCGGCAACAAGTCCGCATGTATTAATGAGAAAGAGATCTGCAGAGGAAGAGGCGGCAAGCGAGTATAGCTTTTGAACACCTGAAACCATCTCTAAAAGCCGTCCGACCGGGGAAGTATTTCCGATGAATACCATAAAAGCCGGATTTTTTCTCCGAAGAAGGCCACTTGTATCCTGAAAAAGAGTGAAGGATAATACTGTCGGAGGCCCGATAAACGGCTGACCGGGATCTGCATCTATCCAAGCCACTTTTTTGCCAGCCTTACAGAACAGACCTGCCAGATAAAGGCAAAAGGTGGTCTTTCCTGACCCGGGCCCGCCAATAACCATCACAGATCCACTTACAGATTCGATTTCAGCAGCAAATTCGCGCCATGCCGCTGGTATGGTAAGCGCAGATTCAAGCAAGGAAATCCTCTTTTTATATAAGTCCGCTGTTTTTCTGTTCCACGTGGAACATTGCTAGAGTTTACTGAAAACCCAGATAACTCTTTTATAGTCAGAATAAGGAAGAGCAAGGCTGATCTTTTTCTCGAGCAAAACACCGATTTTTTCCACATCTAAGCAGTCGATTGTTTCCAGTGGTCCTCTGCTCAGGATAATAAGTCCATTTTTCTTGAGGAACGGCAGGGCTGTTACAATTGCTGATTTCATGTCAGCAAAAGCTCTAGCTGTTACAACATCATATATATTATGAAAAGAATCTGGTAGCAATTCGGTTCTT
>CAYRWC010000428.1:0-2229 GCA_964427795.1 uncultured Oscillospiraceae bacterium
CGTCTGCTCCAGGAATATGGCCGATCTGTCGGTCTGGCTTTTCAAATCCAGGACGATATCCTCGATGCTGTCGCCGAAACCCGGACTTTAGGCAAAACGGCCGGAAAAGACAGCCGGGACGATAAAGCGACCTATGTCAGTATTTACGGGCTTGCCGGAGCGCGGCAGCATCTGGTGTCGACTTTGGCACAAGCGCGGCAAGCTGTGGCCGAATTGGCGCCATATGGTTTGGAAACCGGTTTTTTAGCAGACTTCATCGATTTTCTCCAAACCAGAAATCATTGAAAAGGCAGGGAGAAAACGATGGGCCATTTGTTGGATCAGATCCAGGGACCTGGTGATCTCCGACAACTGAATACTCATGAACTGGAACAGCTGGCTGCCGAAATCCGCAGCCTGATCATCAAGACCGTTGCCCATAACGGAGGTCACCTGGCCTCTAATTTGGGTGTTGTGGAATTGACGATCGCCTTGCTGATCGAGTTTGACTTCCGGCGGGATCAAATCGTTTTCGATGTCGGCCATCAGGTTTATGCCTGGAAGATTCTTACCGGGCGCAAGAATCAATTTAAAACGTTGAGGCAATATGGCGGCTTATCCGGGTTCCCGAAAACAAGCGAGAGCTGCTTTGATTTCTTTAATACAGGACATAGCAGCACTTCCATTTCCGCGGCGCTTGGATTAAGCCGGGCTTTGTCCCATGATGGACGGGTCGGCCGCACCCTGGCGGTTATCGGCGACGGAGCCCTGACCGGCGGCATGGCGTTCGAGGCATTGAATGATGCCGGTCAATCCGGCGAGGATTTGATTGTCATTTTAAATGACAATCAAATGTCGATCGGCCGCAACGTAGGCGGTTTATCCCATCATCTGGAAAATCTGCGCGTTTCTACCAGCTATATTCGGATAAAAACCCGCATGGACGCGCTGTTGCAGCGCATTCCGGTTGTCGGCCGGCCGCTCCTGCGTCTGATCCATGGTTTCAAACGTTTGACGCGGCTGGCCATGCAGCACCAGGGCGTTTATTTTGAGCAGTTGGGTTTTCGCTATTACGGGCCGATCGACGGCCATGACCTGCCCGGTTTACTGCATCACCTGCGAATGATTTCCACGATGCATGGTCCGGTTCTCCTGCATGTGCTTACCCAAAAAGGCCGAGGATACCGTTATGCGGAAGAAGCGCCCGATCTCTATCACGGCGTGGCTCCTTTTGTTATCGAAAACGGCTTGAATCATGATGGAATGCCTCGAAACGCCATTCATTCTTTTTCGGAAGCCTTCGGCCGCACCATGGTGGAGCTTGCGCGCCGAAATCCCCGCATTTGCGCGATTTCAGCCGCCATGACGGCCGGAACCGGATTGAATGAATTTTCCCAATCCTACCCGGCGCGCTTTTATGATGTCGGCATAGCCGAACAACATGCGATGACCCTGGCCGCCGGTCTGGCTGCCGGAGGCATGCAGCCTGTCGTCGCCTTGTATTCGACTTTTTTCCAGCGGGCCTATGATCAGCTGCTGCATGACATCTGCCTGCAGAATCTGCCGGTGGTTCTGGCGGTGGACCGGGCGGGCATCGTAGGCGAGGACGGGGAAACACATCAGGGGATCTATGATCTGAGCCTCCTGCTACCCTTGCCGAATCTGACGATATACTGCCCGGCCGATTATATCGATTTGCAGCGGATTCTGCCCTTTGCGTTATCTGCCGGCTGTCCGGCCGCTATTCGTTATCCGCGCGGCCGAGAATGGCCGGATCCCTTACCCGAGGCGCTGCCGGACGAGCCGGAGGATACGGACGAGTCAAATGCGCCGGCGGACAGCGCCGTCCCGCCGCTGCAGCGAATCCGTTGCCTGCGCCGCGGCGGTCATATAACCATAGCGGCGCTGGGCGCCTTGGCCGGACCGGCGCTGCAGGCTGCAGCCATGCTGGCGGGCGAGGAAGTCCAGGCTGAAGTGCTTTCGGTCACCTGTGCAAAACCGCTGGATATCCAGACCTTGATTCGCTCTGTCAAACGTACCGGACGCGTTCTTTTTGTCGAAGAAGTATTGCGCCGCGGCGGCTTTGGTCAGGCAACCCTGCCGGAATTACTGACGGTTTTGCCGCAAACCCGTTTTTCCTTTCTGGGTATTGACGACCGGCCGCTGTGCCAGGGCAATAGAAACGATTTGCTGATCCTGGAACATCTTGATCCGCCGTCCATTGTCGAGGCAGCCCGGGAATTAATAAAA
>CAYRWC010000429.1:0-2227 GCA_964427795.1 uncultured Oscillospiraceae bacterium
CGACTCGTCGGCTTGACCTGGTCGGCCGCGGCGATCAGACCGATAATCTGATTCTCATTGGCAATATAGATCAACGATTTACCTTCGCCGGAAAAATGTTCAGTTTCAGCCGGCGCAAATCCGGCGTCAAGCCTCTGTTCAGACATAAACGCCCGGTTGCCCGCAGCGTAACGGCGGCCGTCGACGCGGGCTGTTATTCCACGTCCGGCCACCGCTTCGAACTGCTCGGCGCTGCGAACAGCTATCCCCTTTTCTTCAGCCAAACGCAAAATTGCTTCAGCCAGAGGATGTTCGGAAGGTTTTTCCAGCGCCGCGGCTAAACCGATCAGCTGTTCTTCGCCGATGGAGCCAAAAGTCCGGACATCCGTCACCTGCGGCTGTCCCTCCGTCAACGTTCCTGTTTTATCTAAAACAACGGTATCGACGGCATGGGCTTTCTCCAGAGCTTCAGCCGATTTGATCAGGATGCCGTTCCGGGCGCCGACGCCCGTGCCGACCATGATGGCAACCGGCGTTGCCAGACCGAGCGCGCAAGGACAAGATATGACCAGGACCGAAATGCCGGCGGATAAGGCAAATTCGACGCCGGCGCCGGTCAGCAGCCAGACCGCGGCAGTGACCAGGGCGATCGCGATGACAATCGGGACGAAAATCCCGCTGATGCGATCGGCTAATTTTGATATGGGCGCTTTGGACGAAGCAGCTTCTTCGACTAGTCTGATAATCTGGGCCAGCGTCGTGTCCTGGCCGACTTTTTCGGCGCGAAAAACGAAATAGCCGGTTTTATTCATGGTAGCGGCAATGACCGGATCGCCCGGCATTTTCTCAACCGGCATGCTTTCGCCGGTTACGGCGGATTGATCGACCGAGGATCGTCCCTCGATCAACGTCCCGTCAACCGGGATTCTCTCGCCGGGTCTGACCGCCAGCAAATCGCCGGCAACCACTTGCTCGATCGGCAATTCTGTCTCTTTTCCGTCCCGCAGGACAACCGCGGTTTTCGGCGCCAGATTGACCAGTCGGCTGATTGCTTCTGAAGTTTTGTTTTTAGAACGCGTTTCAAGGTACTTGCCCAGGGTTATCAAAGTCAGTATGGTGGCGGCCGATTCAAAATATAGATTCATGGCATAATGTTCAACCCAGTGGATTTCCTGATGCCCCAGTCCATAGCCGATTCGGTATAATGCCAGAATGCCGTACAATATGGCCGCGCTTGATCCCAAGGCAATCAAGGAATCCATGTTAGGACGGCCATGAAAAAGCGTCTTAAATCCAACTTGAAAATAACGGCGGTTCAACAACGCCACCGGTAAAAGTAGTAAAAACTGGGTCAAGGCAAAAGCCGCCGTGTTAGCTGTCTCGCCAAGACCGAAAGGCAGCGGCCAACGCAGCATATGTCCCATTGACAGGTATAAAATCGGCAGCAAAAACATGAATGATCCAATCAAGCGGCGGCGCATATCCGACACTTCGCGGGCAGCTGGATTGATGTCGCCGGTCTTTATAGCTTCCGGTCCGTTTTTCTCCCGTAACCCGGCCGGCGCGGCTTTATAACCAGCGGCTTCAACGGCCCGCATGATCTGTTCCGGCCCGGTTTCCTGCTGGTCATATTCCACCGACATGCTATTGGTCAGCAGGTTGACCTGAACCCCGGAGACGCCGGTTTCTTTTGCCACCCGTTTCTCGATGGCCGCGGAACAAGCCGCGCAGCTCATGCCCTGTATATCAAATTTCTTTTTCATAAAATCACCTCTCTACCGCACCCCGGGTGGGGTGTTGATTTTATTATGCATCTTATCTGAAAGCTTGTCAAGACAATGCAAGAAATGATATGATTGAAGAACTTTGTTCGTTTATTTCCGCGTTGTCCGGCACGCTTTCAACCCAGCCAGGATAACGGTTTTCACGGGAGGTATCTCGATCATGAAACAAAATAATGAACCATCGGCAGGCATCCGGATCTATGCCCAAGACAATAAGGGCATCGAGCCGGACGAACTTCAACTGGCGCTGACGGCAACGCTGGCCGGCAAGAAAGACCGGCTGACCAGGGTTTTGCTGATTCCGCCGGATTATACCCGCTGCCATTCCGGGGCGGGCCTGATCACTGCGCTTTATTATCGGATGCTGGCTGATTATTGCCCGGTTGACATTCTGCCGGCCATCGGCACGCACGACCCGATGACCCCGGATGAATGCCTGGCTTTTTTTGGTCCGGACGTGCCCT
>CAYRWC010000430.1:0-2202 GCA_964427795.1 uncultured Oscillospiraceae bacterium
AGCGGACACTTGACAAGCTCGCCGGCAGTGTAGATACTGATCTGAAACGCACCGTTTTCGCCAATTGCCATGGACTCCCACAACCGGCCATCCAGGTTTAGCGGCTGATCTCTGCGCGTGGGAGGATAAGCTCATGCCTATTAAAATACCGGATCATTTGCCGGCAGCCGGCATCCTGGAACAGGAAAATGTTTTTGTTATGCATGATAACCGGGCTTACAGCCAGGATATCCGGCCTTTGCGTATATTGATTCTGAATCTGATGCCGACCAAAATCGTGACGGAAACCCAATTGCTGCGCCTTTTAGGCAATTCGCCGCTGCAAGTGGATGTCGATCTGATGTATACGGCATCCTATAATCCCCGAAATACATCGTCCGAACACCTGACAAAATTTTATGAGACTTTCGATCAGGTGCGCGACCGCCGTTACGACGGCATGATTATTACCGGGGCTCCTGTGGAGCATATGTCGTTTGAAGAGGTCGCTTATTGGCCGGAGCTCTGTGAAATCATGCGCTGGAGCCGTTCACATGTCTATTCGACCCTGCATATCTGCTGGGGCGCCCAGGCCGGCCTCTATTACCATTACGACATTCCCAAGTATGAATTGCCGGCCAAGATGTTCGGCATTTTTCCGCATTGTCTCAGTTGGACCAAACCGGTAAAACTGTTCCGGGGCTTCGACGACGTTTTTTATGTGCCTCATTCGCGACATACCGAAGTCCGGCGTGCCGATCTGGAAAAAATACCCTCTCTGCGCATTCTGTCCGAATCGGAGATATCCGGCGTTTATGCCGTTTCTGATCTGACCGGACGGCAGATCTTTCTGACCGGCCATTCGGAATATGATCCGCTGACATTAAAATATGAATATGAGCGGGACTTAGAACGGGGCATGCCGATCGATCCGCCGGTTCACTATTTTCAGGATGATGATCCGTCGAAACCGCCGATTGTCAATTGGCGAAGCTCGGCATATCTCCTTTTTGCCAATTGGCTGAACTACTATGTCTATCAGGAAACGCCTTTCAATCTGGAAAGCTTGCCCGACACAGGGCTGCCGGACCTGACGTAACTATAGTTACCGCGCCGGTTTACGGCTGCCTTTATGCTGGACATATATGAATATTATAGCCCGGGTGTTGATTACCGGGGCATGCGGAGGGTTTACCATGGCATTGACGATCAAGACCGATAATTTTGACGAACTGGTGATGAAAAGCGACAAACCGGTGTTGCTGGATTTTTGGGCAGTCTGGTGCGGTCCGTGCCGCATGGTCGCTCCGACCATCGACAAGTTGGCTGAAGATTACAAAGGTAAAGCGGTTATCGGCAAAATCAATGTCGATGAAGAATCCGAACTCGCAGAACAATTTAAAGTCATGAGCATACCGACCATATATATTCTTAAAGCCGGACAGGTCGTTGAAAAAATGGTCGGCGCCAGACCGTATGCCGAATTGGCCGCCGCATTGGATAAACACCTTTGATCCGATTCAATATGTTTATGTCATGAATAGCCGACTGCAGAGAGATCGACCGAAAAGTGATCTCTCTTTTTTATATAATCGAACCTGATTGCCGGATATGTATAGAAAAATTTACATCCGATGACACGGATGCGAATGTAAAAATGCCGGCCGGCGTTGTACGATTTCCTGCACACGAGTATACTCAAGACAAAAATGAACCCGTTAATGAAAACCCGATGATTGGAGGAATCGGCTGTGCGGCTTATTACACCGGAAGAACAACAGGCTGTAGACCGGATTTGGCAGGAAACGACAGGTTTGCCCCTGCTGCTGCTTATGGAAGCGGCTGCGGCCGCCGTTGTACGGCAATGCCGGGACTATGCGGCGGAACGGAATTTGCCGTGTTTGCCGGTTCTTGTTTTAGCGGGGAAAGGTCAAAATGGCGGCGATGCTTTTGCCAGTGCCCGCATGCTGTTAGCCGGAGGCTGGCCGGTCGTTTGCCGTGAGCTTTATCCGGATGCGGCGCTGCCGGCCGAAGCGGCCGCCAATCGTCAGGCTTTGATTGGTATGGGCTGCCGTTTGGGCCCCGCAGCCGATACGGATTTCGACCTTGATTCAAACGGACTGATTTTGGACGGCCTTTTCGGCTCCGGTTATCAGAGCGGCCGCACACTACCGGATGAATTCATCCGGTTAAGCAACCGGATCGCCGATGCCCGGCGGCGGG
>CAYRWC010000431.1:0-2197 GCA_964427795.1 uncultured Oscillospiraceae bacterium
AAAATTGCCCTCGGCATTGATCCATTCGCGCGGTACTTTCTTCTCGGTATTGGCAACTTCGCTGAGGGGGATCAGCTTGATTTCGCATTGATAAGGTCCTTTTTCCGGACGTTGGAAGCCGACCATGAAGTCGGTCATACCGTCGACCGCGCAGCGGACCGCTGTCTGACCGGCGAGGAAAGACTCGTCAACGTCGGTTTTGGAAGCTAAATGAGCCGCGCAACGCTGCATGAGGGACAATTCGATGCCGCGGACTTTGCAGCCGATTTCTTTTTTCAGATAATTGGCTAAAACGGTAGCGGTTCCACCGAGTTGCTTATGACCGAAAGCATCGACCGATACTTCGCCGACCAGCTCGGGGATAAATTTGCCTTCTTTGGTCTGCACGCCTTCGGAAACGGCGATGATGACTTTTTTCTCGCGGGCGTAGATGGTTTTCACATCGGCCAGCATCTGCTCCAGATTAAAATCGATTTCCGGCAGATAGATCAGATCGGGGCCGGATCCTTTATAAGAAGCCAGCGCAGCAGAGGCGGTCAGCCAGCCGGCATGGCGGCCCATGATTTCGATGACGGTAATCATGCCTGTGTCATAAACGCGGGCGTCCAGATAGACTTCCATGATGGTCGTGGCGATATATTTGGCGGCCGATGCGAAGCCCGGGCAGTGGTCGGTGCCGTAAAGATCGTTGTCGATGGTTTTCGGCACGCCCATGACACGGCATTCGTAACCGGTTTTCTGCAGATATTTGGATATCTTGTTGCAGGTGTCCATGGAGTCGTTGCCGCCGTTATAGAAGAAATAACGGATGTCATATTTTTTGAAAACTTCAAGAATGCGTTTGTAATCGGTTTCATCATCTTCTGCGGCTGCCAGCTTGTAACGGCAGGAGCCTAATGCTGATGAAGGTGTTGTTTTCAGAAGATTCAATTCTGCCGGATCTTCCTGACCCATATCATAAAACTTTTCATTAAGTATGCCGACGATGCCGTTGGCCGCGCCATAGACTTTGCCGATAACGCCGGTTTGAAGAAGGGCTTCGGTAAATACGCCGGCCGCACTGGCGTTGATTACGGCCGTAGGACCGCCGGATTGACCAAATATGGCATTTCCGATTAACTTGCTCATGTACATTCCTCCCGAAAGATATGCTGGTTTGTATGCTTCTGATGCATAACAGCAATATCTTAGCATGTCGTGTCCCGGTGTTCAAGGGCAAGCCATTCCTGACGCAATAGACTGAACTGGATCATGTCCCGGTAATGGCCGCGCCTCCGGACATGTTCGCGCAGGATGCCTTCCTGTTGGAAACCGAGCTTTTTAAATAACCGCAGCGACGGCGCGTTGTCCTCGATGATGCGAGCCCACAAGCGATGCAGGCCTAATTCGTTGAAACTGTAATTAATCAGCAGGTTCAGGGCTTCGGCAGCCAATCCCTGGCCGCGTAAGGTTTTGTTGGTCAGGGCAATGCCGATCTCCGCATGGCTGTTCGGCCAGTCCAGATCGTCCAGATTGGCCAGACCGGCCAGATGGCCTTCATACCGGATGGCAAAAATAAAATTTTCCAGACCATCATTCCAATCGGATATCATTTCTCTCAGCTGGGCAATATTGAGCGGCCGGGCTGTGGTCGGGATATAATACGTCAGAGAAGCCATGTCCTGAAAGAAAGGACGTAAAATTTCCAGATCGGCCTCTTCCAGAACCGTCAGCGCAACACGCTGGCCTTTCAGCGGCAAATGGATCAAAGGATCGGTTATCATGACGGCATACCTCCCGTTCATCGGATGATTCAAGCTTGCAGACCGGTGCCCATCAATCTACAATGAGTATAGCAGTTTAGACTATTTTAGTCAGCTTTAGAAAAAATAGAAGTAAAATAGATTCGCGTAACACTTGACAAGGTTAATTGCGATCCGTATAATTCCCTTTGTGCCGGCGTGGGCGGTACATAAACGGTGGGATTAGCTCAGTTGGATAGAGTGCCAGATTGTGGCTCTGGAAGTCGTGGGTTCGAGTCCCATATCCCACCCCAAAAAAACGCTGTGGGGATGCACCAGTGCGGAGATCATCTCCCGAACCAAGACATTGGGGTGTAGCCAAGTGGTAAGGCACGGGACTTTGACTCCCGCACTCGTAGGTTCAAATCCTGCCACCCCAGCCATATGATCCACTAGCTCAGTTGGTAGAGCACTTG
>CAYRWC010000432.1:0-2196 GCA_964427795.1 uncultured Oscillospiraceae bacterium
GAAAAATGCGATCAGCTCGCGCTGATGCACAATGCCGTCATTCTGGAATCTTCCCCGCCCGCGGCCATGCGTCAAAATTTTGCAACGCTGGAAGAAGCAATGATCGAACGGATAAAGCAGGTGGATAAGGAGCTGGTCGATGACTCTTTCCATTTCTGATTCCGTCTCCGTCAATAATCTGGAAAAGAGATTCGGCAAGTTTGTCGCCGTTGACAGAATTACCTTTTCCGTCAAGAAAGGGGAAATTTTCGGACTTCTGGGCTCCAACGGCTCCGGTAAATCGACCACCATCCGCATGCTTTGCGGTATTATCACTCCCACTTCGGGCACCGGTGTTGTCGCGGGCCATGATATCATGACCGAGACGGAAGAAATCAAGCAGTCCATCGGTTACATGTCGCAGAAATTTTCCTTATACGAGGATCTGACATCCTTCGAAAATCTGCGTTTTTATCTCGGCGTCTATAATGTGCCGGAAAATCAGTGGTCGGAACGGATAGACTGGGTTTTGAATATGGCGCGTCTGCAGGACATGCGCAATCGTCCGACGAGGGAATTGCCTCCCGGCTGGCGTCAGCGCCTGGCGCTGGGCTGCTCGCTTTTGCACCGGCCTGATATTCTTTTTCTCGACGAACCCACCTCCGGCGTTGATCCGATTACCCGCCGGCATTTCTGGAATTTCATTCAACAGCTGGCTGCACGAGGAATAACTGTTTTTGTGACCACTCATTACATGGATGAGGCGCGTTTTTGCGAACGCATCGTGATGATCAATCAGGGCAGAATTGTTGCTTCCGGCTCCCCCGGCGAAATTATTGCCAAGGCCTGCCCCGATAAACCGCAGGCCGATCTGAACGATGCGTTTATAAAGTTGATGAAGGACGACGATGAAAAAAATAAATGAAGGGGCCAGCGGTTGAATCCTGTTCATATCAAAGCCATTGCCCGCAAAGAATTTTATCATCTGATCAGGGATTACCGCAGCCTGTATCTGGCTTTCGCCATTCCGCTGATATTGATTATTCTTTTCGGTTACGCCTTGAGCCTCGACGTCAACAACGTAAAAACGGTGGTCATTGATTACGACAAGACCGAGCTCAGCCGTGATTTTTTGAGCAAGCTCAGCGCCTCGCCGTACTTCCGCATTGTGGCGCATCTCGATAAAACAAAGACGGCGGTGGCATACCTTGACGACAACCGCACGGCGGCGGCGATTATTATTCCCCCGGATTTTATGAAGGATATCCGCGCTGATCGCCCTGCCGCCCTGCAGATCATCATTGACGGCAGCGATCCCAACATGGCGGGAATCATCCGCAGCTATCTGATGATCATCTGCGAAAAATACAATCAGAAATTACTGGCTAATTTCATCAACCGGCAGAACATGTCCCAATTAAATGCTCCCGTGGACGGCCGGGTCCGCGTCTGGTTTAATGAAGATCTGGAAAGCCGCAACTTTATTGTTCCCGGAATCATTGCCCTGATCATCATGATTGTCGCTGCGCTTTTAACATCGCTCGTCATTGCGCGCGAATATGAGAACGGCACAATGGAAACGATCAAGTCCCTGCCGGTGAAAGCCGGTGAGTTCTATCTCGGCAAAGCCGCCCCTTACTTTCTAATCGCCATGATCGACGTATTAATCGCCATGATCTCGGGTCAAATTCTCTTCGGCGTGGTGATGAAGGGCAACTTCTGGCTGATGCTCGTCGCCACTGCACTGTATATCCTTGTCGCGCTTTCGCTGGGCTTGTTTATTTCCAACGTCACCAAATCGCAAATGCTGGCCAATCAGATGGCCATACTGATGACATATCTGCCGTCGCTTTTGCTTTCGAATTTTGTCTTTCCGATAATCAATATGCCCGCTTTTTTGCAGTACATTACCTATATTGTGCCGGCCCGCTACTACATTGATATTCTGACGGGTGTCTACCTGCGCGATACGGGATTCAGCTATCTCTGGCCGAGCCTGCTGGTTTTATTTCTGTTTTTCACCATCTTGTCGGTGCTGAACCTGCGCATTCTGAAAAAGGAGGGGCTGTAATTATGACCTGGCTGAGAATCCGGGAATTGGTGCGCAAGGAATTTATTCAACTTTTTCGCGACAAGCGCAATCGCGTACTTCTCTTTGCCGCTCCTCTGATCCAGATCCTGGTGTTCGGCTACGTAGTCAACTTCGACATCCGTAAT
>CAYRWC010000433.1:0-2190 GCA_964427795.1 uncultured Oscillospiraceae bacterium
CGACGGCCAGTCCAGGCCGAGCGGCGAATTCAATGGCCAGATGCCCGGCGGCGACAGAAATGGTCAAAACGCTAATGCGACACAGAACGCAGACGGGCAAAACAGTTCGGGCAGTCAGGCCATATATACCCTGACTGGTGAAACCGCGTCGGTCCGAATACCGGTAGGTACAACGGTGACGACTCAATTGGGTACGGTAACGGCTTTTTCCAGATTAGCCGCAGGCGATGTCGTTAAGATACTGATGGAAAAAACCGACGACGGCAGCCAGACGGCTGTTGCCGTCTGGATTGTGGGGTAGACTGATGGCAGCGCAAAAAACCATTGAGTTTAATAAGATCAATAAAAGCTATGTGATGGGCCAGGAAACCCTGCATGTGCTCAAGGATGTCGATTTTACCGTAGATCAAGGCGAGTTTGTAGCTGTTCTGGGTCCGTCTGGTTCGGGGAAATCAACATTGATGAACATCATCGGCTGCATCGATGTAGCCGACAACGGGACCTATTTTCTCCACGGGCATGCCGTTCATACGATGAATGAAGCTCAGATGACCCGCCTGCGCAATGAGTTGATCGGATTTGTTTTTCAGAATTATAATTTAATTCCGACTTATTCGGTCATGCAAAACATCATTATGCCTCTGCTGGTACGCGGCATGAGTCATAAAGAAGCGGAGACGCGGGCTATGGACACGTTGAGTTTGCTAGGCTTGGACAACCGGCTGAAGCATAAGCCCTCCGAGTTATCAGGCGGCCAGCAGCAGCGCGTTTCCATAGCCCGCGCTTTGGTCGGCGAACCGGCTGTCCTGCTGGCGGATGAACCGACCGGCGCTTTAGATACTGCCAGCGGCCAAGAAGTCTTAAAATTGTTTAAACGTCTGAACGATATGGGCAATACGATCGTGATGATCACCCACAATATGGACGTGGCCAAAGCTGCCGGACGGGTTGTCCGCATCGTCGACGGCGAGATGTTTCAATCCTGACTTTTCATATTCAAGAAAACCGGACGCCAAGCTATTGATTATGATAAACTATGAGCAAACGACATGGAGGTTTAAGCCGTGGGAATTGCTTTGCTCTGGTTTTGGCGCTTTATTCTTTACAGCTTTATCGGCTGGCTGATGGAATCAATCCTGTTTACCATCGAAGCGCGGCATTGGGTCAACCGCGGCTTCCTGACCGGCCCGATCTGCCCGATTTATGGTTCCGGCGCGGTTTTGATTCTCCTGATACTGACTCCTCTGCAAAACATGCCCGCGCTCCTGGCTTTGGCCGGCATTGTTTTAGCGACGACGCTCGAATACATGACCGGCTGGCTGATGGAGACAATTTTTCATACCCGCTGGTGGGATTACAGCCGGCGCCGCTTTAATCTGCACGGCCGTATCTGCCTATTAAATTCTCTAGCCTGGGGCGTTCTCAGCATTGTGCTGGTCTATGGCCTGAATCCGCTGGCCGATCGTTTGATCGGCAGCATTTCCCAAACCTGGCAGATGATTCTGGCTGCCGTCGCCCTTGTTTTCTTCTTCGCCGATCTGATTACGACGGTGATTGGAGCGATCAACCTGAACCGCCAGCTGGCCAAGCTGCAGGATGTGGTTTCTCTGATCCGCAGGAAAAACAGCGAGTTTGGCGAAAACATGCAGCAGCGGCTGGCCTTTCTGACGAAAAATCTGCGGGATTGGAGCAAGATTTCGGAGAAAATTGATCCCATTCAACGTCGCTTGCTGGAAGCCTTCCCGGACCTGCATTCCCTGCGCTACCCCGAAGCGTTGCAGCGCCTGCGCCGCTGGCTGAATAGGCCGAAGAAAAAACAAATCTGGCCGTCGGCCGACATCACGCTTCTGCGTAATCAGCTGCCGACTTTGAGACGTAAAAAATAAATAGGTTCCGTTATATCCGTTTATACCGTTTGATCAGGCCAGAGCCAGTTTTTGCCGGTATTGCCGCGGCGATACGCTTTTGAGCTGGCGAAACTGGCTGATAAAATAACTGGCGCTGGAGAAACCGGTTTCCATGGCTATTTCCGTGACGGTTTTATCCGTGGACAACAGCAGCTTTTCAGCTTCCGTAATTCGGACATAATTTAAGTATGCGGTAAAACTTTTACCGATTGCCGATTTGAAATAACGTGAGAAATAACTGTAGCTCATATTGCATTGCCGGGCCATGGCCTCGGCGGTCAGG
>CAYRWC010000434.1:0-2189 GCA_964427795.1 uncultured Oscillospiraceae bacterium
GTCATGATGAGCTTTATACCCATAACGCCTGTCCGATCTGCAAGAACAGGACACCGGCCGAGGTTGTCGCCGCCGATATCAACCGTATTCACGCGCATCTGGCAGCGCAAGGCCTGCGCATGATTGTTTGGGGCGATATGTTCAATACCATCAACAATTATGCCACGCCGGAAATTATCGACCGGGTGCCGAAGGATATCGTACTGCTCGATTTCATCTGGTATTTCCGTTTCGGCGAAGATACGGAAAAAAGACTGCTGGATCACGATTATCAAGTGGTGGTGGGCAATCTATACTCTAGCCATTTCCCGCGCTATGAGACGCGTATCCGCCGGAAAGGCATGATCGGCGGTCAGGTTTCCGCCTGGGTAAAAGCGGACGAGAAAATTTTGTCTTATGAAGGCAAAATTTACGATCTTCTCTTTACCGCCAATATGCTGTGGTCCGACAAATACGACAGCCGCGCGTTTTTCACCTATGCGCATTATCTGACCGGAATGCTGCCGGAAATCCGTTCCCGTGTCGGTTATGACGCCGATCACCAGCTTCCGTCGCGCAACGGTATCTTCCGGCCGATCCGGCTGAAAGGAACAGCCGGCGTTCCGTCGCAGCTCCTTTCTGCCATTCCCTCCGGAGATATCACTTTACAGGGAATAGACTTCCACATCGGCAGCGTCGACGCCGCGGCGGCGGAGAGCGGAACAGGAAAGATGCCGTCCGGTTTTACGGAAAATATTGGTCATGCGGCGGACAGCCTTATTCTGCTGCTGGCTGCCGGTAACACCGTGATGCGCGCCGCCTGGAAAACAATGACTAAAATAGCGGATATGATGGTGGCCTATGAGGACGGCGACCAGGAAACCGTCGATTTTGAATACGGCTACAACATTTATGATGTCAACGAGCGTTACGGCAAACCGCTGGAAGGTGTCTACTACCGCCATGAAGGCTACAGCGGCACCTACGCCCTTGACGATTCCTACGCCGGCAAGAAGCCGGACGGCAGCGATATTTCGTTGCGCGCCTGGGAATGGGTGAATCCCAAGCCCGGCAAAAAAATCCGCAGCGTCACGATTAAAGCCGCCGATCACGCCGACGCGCCGACATTTCTCTTCGCTCTGACATCGGTAAAAAGTAAATCATAGATTATCAGGCTGCAAACACTTACGAAGAAGAGGATTAAAACGATGGACACTGCTGAAAAAATGCCGCAGTTGGCAATGGAAAGAAGCCTGCTGGAAGACTTACCTGAAATTCACCTGCCCGAAGGTTATTCGATTCGCTCTTATCAAGATGGCTGGGATAAGGAATGGGAAGCCATCATCGGAGCCTCCTTTCAGATAAAAATTTCTTTTCACGAAGCGATCGCCCTATGCAAACAATATAATCCGGCTAATGTCTTGTTTGTCTGCCATGGTGATAAGCCGGTCGGCACGGCGACCGCCTGGTACCGGGATGATTTGCCGGAAGGCACCGGTTACCTGCATATGGTTGGCATCCTGCCTGAATACGGCGGCAGAGGACTGGGCCTTAGCATCAGCCTGGCTGTTCTTCACAATCTGAAGAAATCGGGTTATGCCAAAGTCTTTCTTCATACTGATGATTTTCGTTTACCGGCTATCAAACAATATTTGCGGCTGGGATTCAAACCGGTCTATAACAGTGAAGGCGCCGCCGATCGCTGGCAGGCTGTCGGGCAGATCCTTCACAAAACAGATGATTTCCGTTAAATCCGAACGAAGCGCCAATCAAGCGTTATACCGGTAAACTACAGCCATACCGACCAGTCGCCATATCGCCACGTCCCGCTTCCATGATGGAGATAGCCATTTGCTTTGAGCTGCCGGAAAGCATCACGCATACGATACAAAATCTCCGGTTTGATATCCAAACTGTGATGGGCCGGATATACCGCTTTAACCGGTAAAGCGGCAATCTTTTCCAACGAATCAAGATAGGCTGCCGGATCGGTAGACGGATAATACGCAAACAATGTGTCTTTATAAACGAGATCGCCGGTAAACAGATATCCTCGTTCTTTTTCCCAAAAACACAGGTGTCCCGGCGAATGCCCCGGCGTATGCAGCGCCTCGATGACGCGGCCGCCGAGATCGATCAGATCACCGTCATGTAAAACCCGTGTCGGCGTTCCCTGAAAAAACACGTAATCGCCGACATTGTATCCTTTA
>CAYRWC010000435.1:0-2173 GCA_964427795.1 uncultured Oscillospiraceae bacterium
AATGGTCAACGGCGATTATGTCATGATCTGCATCAACAGCCCTTGGCGCGAAGCCTTCTTGAGCAGCGTCAAGGACTCTCTGGAGCAGGATATCCGGGGGATTTTTCTGGACGGTCCTGTTTTCCGTTATGGCGGCTGCCGCTGCGCCGCCTGCCGGAGCTTGTTTGCCGCGCAGTTCGGCCATCCGATCGAAACGGCCGGGAGCGCTGAGCTGCGCCAATTCAACAGCCGCCATCTGGCGCGTTTCCTCAAAGACACGCGGGACTTGATAACGGCGAGCCATAAGTCGGTTATTCTTTATATGAATAACGAGGCTCTTTTCGGAACACAGGTCGGCTGCCAGATCGATACGGTTTACCCCTATGTCGATTGGATCGGCGCTGAAGGCGGCTTTGTCTTTTACGGTAACCCTAATGAAGTCTCGCTTTGGAAAACGGCCGTCTGTACAAAATATCTGGAAGCCAAATCAGGCGGTAAGCCGTATGTAGTCTTTAACGCGGGCAATCATCAGCCGTGGGCCCGCTATATGCTGACCGGCGGCGAAGTCGGCCTGGCTTATGGTTCGGCGATAGCCAATGGCGGCAATGTCTGGTTCGGCATCCACGGCCTGATCGACAATTTCAATTCTGACGCCGGGCGGACGGCGTTCCGTTTCAACCGGTTTGTCGCCGATCATGAAGAATATTTCACCGATACGCGGCAATATGCCGATATTGCCCTGATGTGGTCCTATCGTACCTATCTTCAGTTTGCCGACCAGATTGAAGAGTCGGACTTTACAAAAAGCCGGCAGCTGACCGGCGGCCGCGGTCTTGGTTCGTTTCAAAAAGAATTTCATGGTTTTGCCGACATGCTTCTGAGCAGCCACCGCCAGTTTGCGATCCTTGATGAAACGAATATCAGCCGGGGCGACCTGCGGAATTATCAGGTTCTGGTTTTACCCAATGTGATGTGCGTGGATGATGATACGGCACAAAAAATCAGAAATTTTGTCGAAACGGGCGGGCATCTGGTCATGACATTGGCCGGCGGGCTGTTCGATGAAAACGGCCAGGTACGCCGGCGGCCGGCTTTCCGGGATTTGTGCGGGATGAAAGACCTGGTTGAAGTGATCGATTATGTGCCGGGGTGCGGTTATCTGACAACGGAACGCGGCGATGGCCATGACGGCCGGGAAGCGCCGGAGACCCCGCAGGCCGGTTTTTCGACCCCGGTTGTCAACGGACAATACGAGCCGGACACGGAGGTGCTGGCGTCGGCGTATAAACCGATGGAAGGCCGTTATTCAACCTTCAATGAGGAAAAATATCCCTGCGTGCTGCTGCGCCGCTGCGGTAAAGGGCAGACCGCCTACATTGCCGGCGGCATCGGCCAGTCCTATGCCGATTTCGGCCTTCTGTCGATGAAAAAGATTATCGACGGCCTGATGGATTCGCTGACCGACAGTGAGATCAAGATTGAACGGGCGTATCAGAGCCTGGAAATCGAACTCCGGGTTCAGGCGGCGCTTGGCCGCCGCTTGATTCACCTGGTGAATCATACCGGATACATGCAGCGGCCGGTTAGCGGGTTGATTCCCTGCCGGGGGATACGGATAACCATGAAGGCCGCGCATCCGATAAAAAGCGTTCGGGCGCTGGCGGCAAACAGGGAAATCCCCTATACTCGGCACAAGGACGATATCCAGTTTGAAGTCGATGTCGAGGATTACGAGCTGGTTGTTATTGAATCGACGAATCGGTTATGATAAAGAAAAGCATTGAGTTTTTTACGATCCGGCTCTCTGCATGATCCATCGAAAAGAGGCTGCTTGATGCAATTTTCATCGTCCATAACATCATCTGTTCATCAACACTATCTGAACCGTTCGGTTTCGCTCGGACTGCGGCGGCAAGCCATCGAAACGGCGATCGCCGCTTGCCGGCAGCCGCTTCGGACGGTTCTCGAATTCTATTACGCCACGATGCCGGCCGCCGACCTCGGCCAATATCCGGTCGGGATTTATCGGCAATTTGCCGAATGGTCCCTGGCTCGCGCTGATGATTCCCCGTGGGCGGCGGCGGTCCCGGAGGATGTTTTTCTGGCTTTTGTCGCCGCTTACCGGGTTAACAATGAATCGATCGAACCGCACCGGCCGCTCTTTCACCAGGCTTTGGCCGGCCGCATCGCCGGA
>CAYRWC010000436.1:0-2166 GCA_964427795.1 uncultured Oscillospiraceae bacterium
CAAGATCGACCGCAATGCGCGTCCACTCGTTATCAAGAAGCTGGTAGGCCTCGTACTGATCGACAAGCGGAATACCCGCCAGACGCTCGAAGATCTGAGAGGCAAGAACGCTCTCCTCCTTGGAAACATTGACGCTTTGCACATCGCCCAGCAGTTCCCTGTACAGCGCCGTATCAAACGACGCAAAGGCGGTATCAAACATCCCTTCAAAGGTGCGAATATCGCCGTGTTCCTCGACAGCTTTTTGAATATTCGCAACGCCGAAGTGCAGATATTCGCTGCCCAAATCGGAAAACAGCGCCGATTTCAGCGCCGGGAAAGCGTCCCAATAGGCCCCGAGGTCTTCCACCTCCGCCGCAGGGACACCGCCGAACATGGAGGCGTAAATATCCCAACATTCCGCCTTTTCGGAGGAATCCACATAGCGGGGAATGTTCAGGTTATAATCGTTGCTTCGGATTTCGTCGCGGGTCACAAGCTTTGAGAACTTGTCCACTGTTTCCCGGTGCAAAACCACATCAACAATACGCTTGATATCCGATGAACGAAGCTTGTTGTTCTTCCCGACTTTTTCAAAGCCCTTGGAAGCGTCCACAATCAGAACATCGGTATTGCTCCGTCTTTGCTTGAGCACCATGATGATCGTGGGAATGCCGGTGCCGAAGAAAATGTTGGCCGGCAGCCCGATCACTGTGTCGATATTGTTATTTTCAATCAGATTTTTACGGATGGTTCCTTCTTCACCGCCGCGAAACAGTACCCCGTGGGGGAGAACAATGGTCATAATGCCGTCCGGCTTGATATGATAAAGATCATGCAGCAGAAAAGCGTAGTCGGCCTTGCCCTTCGGTGCGGTGCCGTAACGCTTGTATCGAGGGTCGTTTTCTTTATTTACCGGGTTCCAGTTCTGCGAATAAGGCGGATTAGAAACGACGGCATCCACATACAGCGGGTCATAGGTTCCGACCGGATCGCTCTCATCGAAATACGGCCAGTCTTCTTCCAGCGTGTCGCCGTTGCGCGTCATAATGTTGGAAGGGATGATTCCGCGCATGACAAGGTTCATGCGGGTGAGGTTATAGGTGTTTTCCTTGAGCTCCTGGGCATAGTATTTGATCTTATCGCCGCTGCCCATATACTTGGCGACGCTCTTGCCGATGTTGATCAGCAGGGAGCCGGAACCGCTGGTGGGGTCGTATATTTTGATTTCGGTTCTGTCCTTCAGGTGGTTTGCCACAATCTCCGACATCAGAAGCGATACTTCATGCGGAGTATAGAATTCACCGGCCTTTTTTCCGGCATTGGCGGCAAAGTTGGAAATCA
The DNA here is from genome assembly GCA_964427795.1 of uncultured Oscillospiraceae bacterium. Taxonomy (GTDB): domain Bacteria; phylum Bacillota; class Clostridia; order Saccharofermentanales; family UBA5734; genus JAYFQE01. Next base: position 1,324 of record CAYRWC010000436.1, read on the forward strand.
GGTATTCATAGATAAAGCCGAGAACATCATAGTCCTGCTTGCCGTCCATGGGAATATCTTTAATCAGGTGGATCAGGTCGCTGATGGCCTTTGTCTGGGTGCCGGAGCTATCACCCAGCTTGGAAAGCCCGGTTTGCAGCGTATCAAATATCTTGTCAAAAACCTTTTTGTGTGAAGTGTCGATCAGTCTGCTGAACGCGGAAAGTGCATCCCGGACATTGGAGACATTGAAGTCTGACCCAATGGAAAGCCATGTTGAGAAAAGATTTTCATAGGAAATGAAGTAGCCAATGTTCTTCTGAACATTTTCCACCAGTTCTCCTGCGTCTTCCGTTACCTGCTCCATGGTGTCATCATCAAACCCGATGCTTTTCAGGTATTTTACTTCCTTGTCGGAAAGAAATTTATAGAAGATAAAGCCGAGAATATAGTCTTTATACTCGTTGGCCTCGATTTTGGATCGCATTTTATTCGCTGATTCCCATATTTTATTTGCCAGCTGCTGCTTGTTCATATGTATCAGTATCCTTTCTGCCGTCTGCATTTTGCTTTCGCAATTATTATAAGGGATGCTCTGTCCGATAAGCGGGACTCACTTGCCATCCGAGACAAACTCCATGATGTCATCCGTCGTGCAATCCAGAGCTTTGCAGATTTTTCCGAGGATCTCGGTCGTGACATCCTCGTCTCTGCTCAACTTGTTCATGGCGTAGCTGGTCAGCCCGGCTGCGCTTTGCAGGTCTTTCTTTTTCATGTCTCTGTCAAGAAGTATGTGCCATAGTTTCTTGTAACTCACAGCCATAATGCACTCATCCTTTCGCTGAACCTGAGTGTAAGTTCAAA
>CAYRWC010000437.1:0-2166 GCA_964427795.1 uncultured Oscillospiraceae bacterium
GATATTTTCATCGCTCAGCAGGCGTGCCCCCTTTTCGTCGGCTTGGCGGAAGAAGGCTGGTGGACCGGTGACATAACGCGCCAGGTCGCTGAGATCTATCTGGCGCCGCTTTTAAAACAGCAAATCGACACCTTGGTGCTGGGTTGTACGCATTATCCGCTGCTGGCCGGCTTGATCGCGGAAACCGCCGGCCCGGATGTCTGTCTGATCAATGCCGGCAACAATGTAGCCGATGAAGTCCGGCAGACCCTGGCATCTGCCGGGTTGTTGAATGAAACTGGCGGAACTGCCGCTCACACCTATTATACGAGCGACAGCGTCTCGCAGTTTAAACGCCTTGGCGGCGCGTTTTTAGCTCAGCCGGTTATGCAGGCTGAGAGGATTGACATTGAACAGTATTAGGCCGATGATGAAGCCGGATATTTTATACCGATGGAATCAAGTGAACAAATAATCAGGGATGATTATGGCACGGCGCTTAGGAAGGCGTGCCCTTGAGAGAGGATTAACAGATGGAACCCAATGTGCTGCTGACCATCGAGGGGCAACAATGGAATGTGGATGACAAACCGCAGGCGATCCGTTTGACAACGGAAGGTCATTTGTTTCGCCGTGATAAAGCCTGGTATGTCGTTTATGAAGAGAGCAGCGCGACCGGCATGGAGGGAACACAGACAACCATGCGGATCGCCGATGACGGAACAGTTGCGCTGATCAGGACGGGCAGCCATGACATGCGCTTGACTTTTGCTGCCGGCAACCGGCATATAACGCGGATGGAAACCCCCTACGGCGATTTGGATGTGGAAGTCTATACCAGTCTGGTGCAAAGCAAGATATCGGAGGAAGGCGGGTATATCCATCTGGGTTATACCATCGATTTCAGCCATCGCGACCGGATGAACACCAGACTGGATGTCGAGATCAAACAGCGGCCGGTGTAAAGAACACCTGACGGATCAATGCTGAAAAGAATTGATAAAAAGGCCGTTAAACCGGGCCGGAATCGGTAAAAACTGTTGACAGTCTTTTCATTCTGTTAGATAATATTGTTCGCGTCTGTGGAGGTAAATTATGCGCATTGATATCAAGACTATATCACGCAGCAAGGAAGCCTTCATTGAGATTGAGACGGAGCTGGATCCCGATGATTTGGCCGTTTCGATTCAGGATTATCGGCTGATCGGGCCGCTGTCCTTTACAGGACGGCTGCAGGCTGCCGGCGATGGCGTTTTTGCGTTGAACGGCCGCCTGACGGCGGCTTATGAAGGCGAATGCGCCCGTTGTCTGATTCCCGTGCAATGCCGGGCGGATGTCGCTTTGAAAGAGACATATCGTCCAGCGGCGGCGCCTGAAGAAGGCGAGGTTGAAGACAGTTACCGGTATGAAGGCTACACGGTGGATATTCTGCCGGCTATCCGGGACAACCTGGTTTTGGCGTTGCCGCAGCGACTTTTATGCCGTGACGATTGCCGGGGGCTGTGCCCGATATGCGGGGCAAACCTGAACGAAAAAACCTGCGGGTGCGCAGAGGTTGGATCAAGCGGCGGCTCCCCGTTTGATCAGTTGAAAAATTTGCTGTAGGTTCTGTTCAGCAGGCCTGCGGACATCATGGAGGTGTGAGGAATGGCAAATCCAAAACGAAAATGGTCTAAGGCGAGAACCGGCCGGGCTCGTTCCAACTGGAAGCTGAGTATACCGGGATTGGTTGAGTGCCCGCAATGCCATACAAAAAAGATGCCGCATAAGGTCTGCAAGACTTGCGGTTACTACAATGGCAAGGAAATTGTCAAGCAGGCGGAGTGATAGTCCGGTTTACCGGGTTTAACGAGCGTCTGTCCGGAGTCGTTTGCCGGGCGGGCGGCGTCTGTCATCAATGACGGCAGGGATAATCGGCTGACGCCGGTTTTCCGGCCGGCTGAAAGACAAGGATCGTTTGCGCAGCGGGTATGTAGTAAACAGACTCGCTGCTTTTTCTGTTGTGAAGAGGGAGGAATTGGAATCGATAGCCATGACGGACACCGGATCAGCCGGATAGAACCGGAAAGCATTGCCGATGATCTGGGCCTTGAGCCCGGTGATCGGATTCTTTTGCTGGATGGAAAACCGTTGGGCGATATTTTCGATTTCCGTTTGCGCCAGCTTAGCGAGCATCTCGTGCTGACA
>CAYRWC010000438.1:0-2154 GCA_964427795.1 uncultured Oscillospiraceae bacterium
TTTGGCCGCGGCGTTGTAGCCGGAAGAGCCCTGCCATGCGCGGGTGTTGAGGATGGCGCTGAAAATGGCGATCAGAAAATACCAGATATTGAAGTCGGCGACCTGCGAGGTTTTGAACGGATTGATCATGGATTGTCCGGACGGCGCGATCGCCAGACCGGCCATGATGTCGCTCCAGCGGAAAGTATGGAGCAGAAAGAACATCAGGAAGAGGAAGATCAGCATCATCAGAATCCCCTGCAGGAAGTCGGTGATCATGATGCTGACCTGTCCGCCGACGCAGGCGATGAACAGCGCCACGGAGAGATAGGAGAACATCACGACAGCCAGCATGGGGATTGAAAAGCCGAACATCATGACGGTCTGGGGAAACCCGAAGAAATAGATGATGAACCGGGCCGTCACCGCCGGAAAAATCCCGTAGTTGAGAATTCCCGAAAGCCAGCAGAGCGTCCCGGCGTAGAGCCGGAACCGGCGGCTGTAGCGGATTTCAAAGAACTGCGCCAGCGTCAGCGCCCGCGTCTGCCGGAACCGGTAGACCACAAATCCGGTCAGAGAAATGAAGAGCCCTACCGGCAGGGACATCAGCGCCCACCATTGCGTCGGGAGCCCGGCCTTGTAGATCATTTCCCAGGTGGCAATGATGGAGATGGCGCCGCCGAATCCCCCGGCTACGGCCAGCAGATAACGGCCGCCCATGCGGTTGGCCGCCAGAAAATCCGCCACGCTCCGGACATTGTGCCGGACATAAAGCGTCAGTAGAATAAGCGATCCGATCAGTGCTCCGAGAATCGTCCAATCAATCCAATGCAGATACATATCGTCCTTCTTTGGTTTCGGGTATGTTAATATACCGGTTATTGGTTCATTCCATGATGATTCGGAAAATGCCTTCTCCGGCGGACGCCGGAATTCACCCGGCTTCACGCAGTCGAAGCGACAGGGATTGAGTTGCTCCGGAAATATCGTTGCCAATCCACGATCGCAATGCGACAGGCGGAACCGGATGGCTTTGGCCCCGGGCCGGAGAACGTGTTTTGCAATGTCGGCATGGCGTGTATGATCGGATATCTTTTTATTGATTATGAAATAATTATTTATAAATATGGCACTCCCGATCCGGATTTACAAATTTTATTTTCCGGCAATATTGACTTTTTAGCATTTTTTGTCCATCACGTTGCAGTCCGGCGAAAACACCTCGGAGGCTGCCATGAAGGGATATTTCGGGTGGTCAGGCCAATCGTTTCACCTCAATGACGGGGAAAACGATATCCTGATTATTCGGCGGCTGACGGGATGCAGATGCCCAGAATGTTCAGATCATTGCAAAAATGTTGTGACGATTTTTGACCACTCTTTGTTTTTTTATGCAACTATTTGATATGTTTTACTTTAAGTAATTTTTGTTCCAGGTCTGTCGACGGGGCGGGGCTTTTTTGCCCGGGACAGCCCTTGTTTTCGATTCGATTTTATCTTATATTTTATCTCAGCGATTATTACGAGAGGGAGTCTGTCATGAGCATCGCCCGTTACCCTGCGCTGAGTGTGGAGCTCGAAGACCGCATCCGGGCCGGTTATTATCATGGCGGTTTTCCGACGATGCGGGCATTGCGGACGGAGTTCCAAACTTCGCTGAGCACCGTTTCCAGAGCGCTTGAGCCTTTGCTGAAACGCCGGCTGCTGGTTTCCGCCGGCTGCCGGCGCGGCATCCGGATTGACGAGAAGCGCTGCCGGATGCCGCGAGGTGTCATCGGACTGGTTTCCCGGGATGAAATGATGAATGATGGCATCCCGATGCAGCGCCTGGCCGAACGCTGCCGTGCCGATGGGTTCGAGCCGGAATTGATCGTATTCAATTCCCGGCATTTTGCCCGGAATCTGGAAAAGTTGTTTCCCCGGCACTTTGCGGGAGTGATTTTTGCATTCAGTTCATTGACGGTGGAGGCGGCGATGTGGCTGCGGGGAGCCCAGATTCCCTTCGTCTCCGGCAACGTGCTTCAGGTGTTGCCGGGATTGAACTATGTCGAACACAATCACGCCGGTGCCTGGCGGCAGCTGGTGATGGCGTTGCAGGAGCGGGGGTATCGCAAGATCGGGATATTTTTCCCGAGTCAGATCGAGAGCATTTACGATTACTGCAGGTCGATCTGG
>CAYRWC010000439.1:0-2153 GCA_964427795.1 uncultured Oscillospiraceae bacterium
CAGTTCACGATCGGGTTTTATCGTATGGATGGGGTATGAGCCTTTTCCGAATAATGCCAATACATCAATTATAGAATATGGCGGTACGCCGAAACCCGCATTTTACTGGTTGAAATCGGCATTTTCCCGCTTGCATGCATCATTGAAATACTCTGCTTTATGCTATAAAGTCAATGATTTATTTAGCGGCGAGGTCTTTGTTCATAATGATTTGAGCGATGATCTTTCATTAGTGATTCAATCAGAAATATTTGATGTTTATGGTCATGTAATCCTAAACAGAAAAAAAGAAATAAATATTTGCCAAGGAGTTTCAGCGACGGATGTGATTCAATGGCGTATAAAAAATATTGAGTATCAAACGTTTTTTGTCCAGATTACGATATCTGATCATGATAGAATAGTCGAAAAGCAGACCTACCTATTTACGATTGACGATTTACATTCATTGGAACCGCTGCGTAATCTGCCGACAGCTCAAATAGAAATGGAACAGGTAAACGAGCAATGGATTTTGAAGAACAAGTCGGATTTTGTGGCAACCGGCATCCATATTTACGGTAATTGCTCCAAACAAAACATAACGGCAGATCCTAATTATTTGACACTAAAACCTCATGATGAATGTACCATCATGATTACCGGTGAGTATGCAGTGACACGAAAAGACATTATTGTTGACGTATTTAACAGCTGAGGCCATTCATTCCGCGCCGATATACGCGATGACTGCCCGGATTGGAACCGCGTTTCCGGTTTCCCGGCGGCAGATGCAGTTGGCCTCATAACGCTTTAGTGCGGCCTGATCTGCCGGAGCTTGGCGCCAGCATTTCCTTGCGCCTGCAAAATTGCCGACTGCGACACGCCGCATGATACCCCGGATGTCGGCGGTCTCTTCTTTCGTGCAGGAAGGATGTTCGCACAGCCGGCAGCGCCGTGCCTGGCCCATCACGGTTTTTTCCGATTCGCTGTAGGTTTCATAGAGCCTGTCTGAAGTAAACGGCTTTTCGACAAGCCTGACGTAGTTTTTCATATCCTGATGATAGACAAACGGTTCTTTTCCCAGTTTCTTCAACAGCGTATTGGCCGCTGTAAGACCGGAGGTCGTGACAGTCGGCGTCCCGGTGCCCATCACGGTCGATTCGCCGCAGCAGAAAAGGTTGTCCCATTCGCTCCGGGTATGCAGCCGGCAGAACAAATGCTGCCCCAGCATTTGTTTGGGTCCTGCAACGGCCCCGCCGTTTTTCAGGGTATATCGTTCGATGGTCCGCGGAGTTGCCACCTCGGCATAACGCACGGATTGTTCAAAGCCCGGGAACCGCTTTCCCAAGACTGAGATCAGGCGCTTTTGCTCCTTTTGTTTCTTGTTTTGATACAAGGAATCGTCTGTGGTAATCCAGCTTTCAAAAGTTGGGCCGATAGCGATGACGGTGTGCTCATCTTCAGCGCAGAGCGTTCGGTCGTCGATACTGAGGATATAGACTGTAACTTCGCTTTCATCGAGTTTATCAGGATTACCCACCAGCATCTCGATGGGAGCGGTATTTTCCGGGATGACGTCCCGGCCGACGACGGCATACAGGACGACGCTCGGATAGGTCGGCGCCTGGCATTGGGCCCAGTTGCGCCGCTCTTGTGTCGAATGAGCCGGATCGATAAGTTTGCCGTATAAGTTCCAGACGGTTCCGGAATAAATCATATACGGCGCTTTAAGCACACTGCCGTTATTCAGCAATACGCCCGCGGGCTTTTCATTTTCAAAAAGAATAGAAACGACTTCGCGTCCGAGCAACATGTCGCCGCCGTTTTCTTCGATCACCTTCTCAAGCTTTCCCGGTAAAAACAGCGTTGAACCCGCGGGATAATAACTGCCGCCGACATGGTTGTCAACAAACATAACCGCAGCCAGCACGGCAGGCGATTCTTCCACTGTGGTATAGCAATAGGTCGATGTCAGCTTGTCAAAGAACAAGAATATCTCAGGATCACTGAAATATTTCCTTAGCAGGTCTTTTGCACTTTTATTCAACAGGCTGAGAAACCGCGCGTAGGACACGGGATGTCTGAGCATGCTTTTCAGAGCGGCCTGCCGGTCTGTTTCATCGGCGGTCGTATAACTGGGCGTTTCCACCATAATGTGCCGGTACATTTTC
>CAYRWC010000440.1:0-2152 GCA_964427795.1 uncultured Oscillospiraceae bacterium
ACCATCCAGGTCACTGTCGACCAGGCCGATATCGCCGGCATAAAAGTCGGCGATGAAGCCGGCGTTTCTTTTTCATCGGTCAGCCGTCAGCTATATACAGGAAAAGTAATCGCGATCACGACCACCTCCGGCGCCGTCAGCGCTTCGGATGTAAACTATGCCGTGACCGTTCTTATCGAAGGCGATGGATCGGCCTTGTCCGGCGGCCTTACCGGCGAGGTCAGTTTTGCCAGGCAGTCCTGAGCTAATCGTGGAGGGTGTACATGAAGAGCATCAAAAAAACAGGGAAAATAGTGATTGTCTTATGTGTTTGCGCCGTTGTCTTGAGCGCTGCCGGCATCGTGGCCGGCCAGGTGAATGCCGCCGGAAAAACTCCGGAAACAACGTATAAAGAGACCAGCGTCGTATTCGGCAATATAACGGTCGGCGTAACGGAAAGCGGATCGGTCAGCATCGGCTCGGTGACCCAGACTTACGATTTGAACGCCGCCGGCTCCGCGGCATCCGGCTCCGGCAGCAGTACCGGCAGCAGTATCGTCATCCGGCGCGGCTGCATCGTTTTCACTGATCGTCGAATCTGTATCCGCAGCTGTCGGACAGGTCGTAAAAACCGGAGATCCGCTTATGACGCTGACCGCCGACAGCATAACAACGGCGAGGGCAGTACTGACCGCGTCGGAGGCCAGCGCCGAGCTAGCTTTAAAGCAAGCGGTTATTGAACGGGACAAAGCAAAATTGCAGGCCAAGTATGACTATGAAGCCAATAAGGCCTTGGGCGGCACGGCCAAATCCAGTTATCAGGCGACGTTGGATTCGCTGGATCTGGCTATCAGTAACGCTGAAAAATCAGTTGGTGAAACGTCGGACCGCATCGGCGAAATCCCCGATGAGATCGCGGAACTGCAAACCCGGCTTGACGCGCTAAGCGAACAAGAAGCAGCCGGCAGCGCCGGTTCAGATTTGAAACGACAGATAGAAACGCTGAACACGGAATTGTCCGACACTCAAGATAAATATGAAACGGCCGCGGCGCAGCTGGCTCAGGCTAAGAGAAATAAAACAACGCAATCCATAACGGCGAAAGAACAATATGACCAAAATATCCTGACCAGTCAAAATGCCGACGAGCTCTATAAAATCGCCCTCGACGGCATCGACGACGGCGTAAATAGCGCAACCGACACACTAAAATCCACTCAGGCCGATCTGCAGGATTTTGAAGACTTTGTCGGCGACGGCACCATTCTTGCGGCGTGTTCCGGAACGATCACGGCCGTCGGATATGAAGCCGGCGATACACTTGCGGCATCGACCGCCCTGGCGGTTTATCAGGACGCTGCCGCCGTTTCGCTGACCGTATCTGTGGCGCAGGACGATATCTCGGCGGTTGCCGTCGGCGACCAAGTCAATATCGAGTTTACGGCTTATAAGGATACGGTTTATCAAGGTCAGGTTACGGCTATCTCGACAACAACGACAACCAGCCGGTCGACAACAACGGTCAGTTACCCGGTTACCGTGTTGGTCGCCGGCGATGTATCGGCTATCTACGCCGGTATGACCGGTAATGTGACTTTTATAACCAAAGAGATTCAAAATGTGCTTTATGTATCAAACAAGGCGATTATAAACGAAGGGACAAAATCCTATGTCAAGAAAAAAGAAAAAGACGGGTCGATCACAACGGTTGAGGTGACGACCGGCTTTTCCGACGGTTATCAGGTTGAAATACAGTCGGGCCTGGCCAAAGGCGACACCGTATTGATCGAAAGCCGGGTGACCGCGTCATGAAGCTAAGTGAAATCCTGCGCCTGGTGTTTATCAATCTGGTTCAGAACAAGTTCAAGGTGATATTGACCTCCATCGGTATTGTCGTCGGCGCCGCGACCATTGTCATGGTCATCGCCATCGGCCGTGGCGGACAGATGGATGTCGCCGACCAATTCAAGAATTTGAATGCCGGCGCGATCGATATTTCTTATGCCATGAATAATGGCATGAATATGCAGAACCCGGATTCCGCGTCGGGAAACGCCTCGTTCGGAGGATTCGCTATGCCCGGCGCCATGGGCGGATCAGACAGCGGATTTATGCCGCAGAGAAGCAGCGGCTCAAGCAGCGGCTCAAACGGCGGCGCGAACAGCGGCTCAAA
>CAYRWC010000441.1:0-2151 GCA_964427795.1 uncultured Oscillospiraceae bacterium
GGGCTTACACACTTGTCGATCTCTAAAAACAATGTAGTAAAACACGTGTTCAATGGATAATTAACATAGAAAGAAACCGTATAATCAAGGCTGAGCGCTATTTGACAGGGCGTTCAGCCTTTTTTGAAAAATATATATCAGATGGGGTTGACATAACAGAACACGTGTAATATGATCAATATCGAACAAGATGCTGAGTAAAAGGGGGCGAGATTTTGGGCGGAGTGACGATTAAAGATATTGCTTATGCAGCCGGCGTCAGCCATCCCACCGTTTCGAAAGCCTTAAACGACGCTCCCGGCGTCAATGAAGAAACCAAGCAAAGAATCCTGAAAATTGCCAAACAAATGAATTATGTTCCCAACATGGCCGCAAAACGGCTTGTCAACAAGAGCAACCGCAGCCTAGGTTTTGTCTGGCCGAAAGCGGAAGGCATCTTTTTCTATCATCTCTGCAACGCGTTGCAGGAAGAAGCCTTGCGCCGGCAGGTTAATGTTTTGGTTTCCATGTCGGAACCTGCGGCGGCTCTTAAAACGTTCCGTGAACATTTTATTGATTTTGTTCTCTATTGGTTTTTCCCGAATTGGACGCCGTCGTCTGATTTTATTTGGGAGCGCGAACAATATCCGGGCGAAGTGGCTATTATTGGCGGCGGCTACATGGAACATGCGGCGATTATTGAAATCGACCGTATGCAAAGCATCTATAACGCGGTCAAATATCTTGCCGGCCAAGGCCATAAGCGAATTGCCTTTATCGGCGAAGAAACAGACAAAAGCACCGGTTTCCTGAAGGGTTCGCTGGAGTTGAACCTGGAATATCATGCCGACTATTTTATGAAAATTACTTCGACCTATTACCAGGGCGTGCAGGAGAACCGTCGGGAAGTGGAACAGAAATTCCATAAATTATGGCAAAGCAGTTACCGGCCGACCGCCCTGATCCTGGATTCCCAGGATACGGCATTTGGCTTAATCAATATTCTGCGCGATCACAATATATCGGTTCCGAAAGACGTATCGATCATCAGCTATGACGATATTCCGGAGCTGTCGGTATACGAAGTGCCTTTGACGACTTGCGGCCCGTCGATCAAGGAGATCGTGCAGATCATCCTTGATCTGTATGAGTCCAATAGTAATAACGAAACCTGGGATAATGTACGGAAAGTTGTTTCCGAGATTGTTGTAAGAGGATCGACCCCAGCCATGAGCCAACCGTGAAATAAACAGGCTTTGCCGGCCTGCGGCCCGAATTTTGAAATGATAGACAGAACATGGGTTGAGCCATAACAAAGACCAGATCAGTGATTGAGCTTTTCTGCCTCCGGCAAGAAAGGGTGGGATTATCGAGGCTTTTGTTTTTTGTACTCAAAAACAGTAAATCAAAAGAGGAAACCGAATCGAATCGGCTTTGCTGTTACGATTGAGGAGGGTTATTGTGGATTCAAAAGGTATCGCTCAAACTGCCGCGCCCGAAGTGATGCGGCATAAAAAGAACAAGATTATCGAACATTATCGCAAGTATTGGGTTTTGCATCTGATGGCCTTGCCAACGGTTGTTCTGGTTTTTCTTTTTTCCTATGCTCCGATGTTCGGCGTTGTCGTTGCTTTTCAAGATTATAAGGCGGCTTTGGGCGTTTTTGGCAGCAAATTTACCGGCTTGAAAAATTTTGAATTTCTTTTTGCTTCAACCGACGCCTGGAATATCACGCGCAACACGATTGTATATAACGTTATATTTATAGTCATGAATTTTTTCTTGTCCATATTATTAGCCATCCTTTTCAGTGAAATGTGGTCGAAAAAGCTGTACAAGACGCTGCAAACGATTTATATCATGCCGAATTTCCTGTCCTATGCGGTCGTTTCCATGATTGTGTACGCTTTTCTGAACGGCGGCTGCGGATATTTAAATACCTTTCTTGAAAGCATAGGCCTTGAGGGTCAGAACTGGTATCAGTCGCGAAGTTTTTGGCCGGGATTTCTCATTTTTGTCAACGCCTGGAAAAGCGTCGGCTGGAGTTCCATCATCTATACCGCGACGATCACCGGCATTTCCATGGATTATTACGAAGCGGCCATGCTGGACGGCGCGTCAAAAATTCAACAGGCCATTCATATAACGATCCCGCATCTCAAGTATATTATG
>CAYRWC010000442.1:0-2142 GCA_964427795.1 uncultured Oscillospiraceae bacterium
TTCGGAACTTTTACCGTGGCCTCGCTGCTGCAGGCCACGATCGGCCGCGGCGGTCATCGGCTTTCACCGATCCAGGGCGGCGCTCTGATTGTCAAAACAATATTGGCTCTGGCTGCCCTCAAAATGACGGATGGTCTTGGCGCGGCCTTTTTTATCTATATCATCACGCTTGACTTGTGTGTCCTGTTCACCCCTTTATGGTCCGGCCTTCTCGGCATTCCGGCGTTGATTGCTTTAATCGTCTTTGCCTCCGGCGACATCAATATATTAATTTTGCATATGGTGGTCTGTACAGCCATTTATTTGCTGGCGCATACGGCAAAAAGCGAACAGCGGCTTCGGCAATCAATGGCTGAAACCATCTTTACCCAGCACAGCCAGGAAAAGAAGCTTACGGACCTTAATGAACAATTGCGGCAATATCAGGAACGCCTGGCTGAGACGGCTAAATTGCAGGAGCGCAGCCGGATAACTAAAGGCATCCACGATACGCTCGGACATACCTTGACTGCCATTATTGTCCAGCTGTCCGCGGCCCTGACGGTTTTTAACCGCGATGGCTCGGCGGCCAGAGACAACATCGTCAATGCTTTGGATCAGGCCAGATCGGGCTTGGACCGCGTCCGGGAAACCATCCGGATGCTGGACGGATCAGATATGACTTATGCCGGGAAACTGCAGGATGAGATTGCCGCAGCCGAGAAAAACCTGAAAGTGAAAATTTTGTCCGTTGTCGATGAAAACTTTGAACTGCAGGATGAACAGCAGCGGATTATCTTGTCCTGTCTGCGGGAAGGGCTGACCAACGGTGTGCGCCACGGTCGGGCGACGGCTTTTGTATTGAAAATAGAGCAGGCCGGCGGCGAGATCCGGTTTTATCTGGAAGATAACGGCTGCGGCTGCACGACTTTTGATAAAGGCTATGGTCTGACCGCCATGGACGAGATGGTCCAGCAAAACGGCGGAACATTAACGGCTGCCGGCATTCCGGAGGGTGGTTTCTACCTTCTGGTGACTCTGCCGGCCGATCATGGGGGCAATGTGCTATGCAAATTATGATTGTCGACGACCAGCAGCTGATGTGCGAAGGCCTGAAAACGATACTGGAGTCGCGGCCGGGGCATACAGTCTGCCTGACAGCCGGTAATGGTTTGCAGGCCTTGGCGCAGCTGGAAAATCAGCCGGTCGATCTGGTGCTCATGGATATTCGCATGCCGGTTATGGACGGTGTGCAGGCAGTACGGGAAATCAAGCGAAAGTACCCGTCGATCAAGGTGCTGATGCTGACGACCTTTAATGATGAGACTTATCTGTGCGATGCTCTCGCCGCCGGCGCCGATGGCTATCTGCTCAAGGATATGGATGCCGATGCCTTGTTTCGGGCCATTGACGGCGCCAGGCAAGGCGACATGGTTATGCCGGCGCAGGTAGCCGGAAAACTGCGCAGCAGCCTTTCGGCAGTCAAATCACGACGCAGTCTGGAAGAAAATCTGAAAAACCGGCAGTTCGGCCCGCGTGAGATCGAAATCGCCCGGTTGATGCTGGATGGCTTCACCAACAGCCAAATTGCCGCGGCACTGTTTTTGTCTGAGGGGACTGCCCGCAATTATGTCAGCCTGATTTACGAAAAGCTGGCCGTCCGCGACCGGCCCAATGCCCTTTTGGCTTTACAGGCTCTGCGGGATTTGCAGACCGCGGAATAAGCCGGATTATATTCGGCAGCGCGGCCGGGCGGCAGCGTGTTCAGATTTTATCCGTTAAAACCGGCAGAGACCATGATTGTCATCATTCATGTGACAACCGGCATGACACCCGTCAATGGGATCAGTCTGCCGGCTTTTGTATCATGAAATCATTCCTATAAACGATTGGAGTGATTTTATGAAGCGGTTGTCCATGATTTTACTGATTACCTTGTTGATTGCTGCCGTCGGTCTAAACGCGGCTTGCGCGCCGGATAAAAACGGCGGTATCGCGGTGGCGGAAGCCTATCTGAATGATTTGATCAACGGGAAATATGAAGAGGCCTATAATTTGCTTTCCGATTATGATAAGGCGAATATCGACCTGAAGACATATCTGCAATGGAAGCAACAGGTGGCGCAAATCATCAAGATCAAAAGCGCTGTCGTCGATAAAAAT
>CAYRWC010000443.1:0-2119 GCA_964427795.1 uncultured Oscillospiraceae bacterium
TAGAGACTCGGCAATTCGGATAAAATCTTTTTACCCTCGCCCAGAGCTGCCGCGTAGACAATATATTGCCCCCAGACAGCTAATTCCGGCAATTCCTTCTCCGTAAAGGTTGTAAAGTCATGAATATATCGCTTAAAGCCCAGCCAAAGAGCCGCTTCATCCTCGCCCTGCTGCGTTAGTCTGAGATAGGGCATACTGACGTAAACAAGAATAAAAAATAACAGAAAAAGGATACCGCCGATTATGATCAGTCCCGGATCGTTGAGGGCAAAGCCGGTTATAAAAGCTGCAATAGCCAAGCCAATGGCAATAACAATAGCCGGTTTTAATTGGCGCGGCCCCAGCAGGCTGCCAAGAAACGATTCGTGCTTCACCGATTCGGCATAAGTTCTAAGCATCCCGTTTTCAACCGTTTCGCTGAACCTTTTCAATACCGGCTGAACATCACCGGCATGGCTCTTCAGCATTTGTTCCACTTCGTCCATAGATACCGAACCTTGCGGAGCCCAGGATAAAAGCAGATCAAATAAAATTTGTTCATGCGGTTTTAAAGATGATGGGTCCCGCTGCCGGTCGACCAAGATTATCGTCGAAGCGCGTCGACGCAAAAAGCCTGATGTTTCTTCGGTACGAAGCTGTATAAACTGTTTCAGGCAAAGATCCAGGAGCGTCGCGGAAAAACTCCTCGCGCTGCTGCGAGATTGATCATAGAAACCGGTTAAGTAGATCACCTCGGCCGGCGATAATCCGGTGGGCAGTGTCCGGTAGTATTCCGGTGTTACGCGAGGTTTCATTCGTTTCTTTTTGCTGCGGATGCCGGAGGGCAGTATATTCGGATCGGCAGCGGACGTCGCAGCGCCGTCCGGCTCGCCGGCGGATTCTGCTCCGGCCGCGGTCCGGCTTTTTCGCCGGCTCCTGATTTTTAACAAGATAAAAAGCAGGAAGCCTGCCGCCAACAGCCCTTTGAATAAATTTGCTAAAATCCGGTTGACACGCTCTTTGTCCCTTAGCGCATTGGCATCGTCGGCCAGGCCGGCTTCTTCCGCCACAATCGCAGCCAGGGCATCTCCGGACGCCGTTCGAAGGCCATAGGGGAAAAGATCAAGCGGAGCGGTCAAACGGACTTCAACGAAGGTTTCAGCAGCCAGATCGGCAACATCCAGCTTGATTTGTCTATCATCGACCCGATCCAGATACCCGTTCAGCGGTCCGTGAGCCCAGGCTTTAACGGTTTGAGCGTTTGCTCCGGCAGGCAAAGTAACCAGGGCGCTGAAGCGGGCAACCGGATATGCGACATCGTCACCTAAAACCTTCCAATAGAATTCAGCCGTGTCTTCATGAAGAAGCACGGCGTTTTCGACAACATAATTGATTTGAAAAGTCCGGGTCTGATCAACCGCATGAAAATACAGCTCAATTCGCTCGTCATTTCCGTCCTGACCGGCGGCAAAAGTGTTTTCAGGCCGATTTTCATCAAAATCGACAGACCGGCTATAATTCCGGCCATTCTCAGAAACGTTCAAATCCGTTATCGAATAATCATCAGATAAAGGAATCGTCCGCCAAACGCGCGTAAAAGCATCTCCGGAAAAGGTAAAAGTCCAAAATTCACGAACAGCAGCCGAACCATCATTCCTTAAATCGATTTCAACCTGGACACCATCACAGGTAAAACTCTTTTCAGCCTGTACCGCCGGCAACAACGGCAACAAAATCATCAAAAATATAACAAATACGATACTTGATATCTTTAACCATCTCATTTTTGCCGCCGTCTTTTTCACATTTCGTCGCTCCCGGTATTGATGCTTTTATTATCATACCGATTCTCTCTGCAGAATACCAGAATTATCTATCGATGGCATGGATGTCTATTTCTGTTATAAATTTCCTCCATGTTAACGTAAACGGTGTCTACAAAGCAACGACCTAATGAGCTTGTCCACAATACGGGATACCCCTTTACCGCCGTACATTTTCGCTTTATTTACCAATTTTGCCGCACATTTTTCTCTTTTATTAAATTTGAAGTTCTTTATTTGTTTTATGATTGACACGCTGAAGTTGCATGTTATAATGTGTACGTACACGCTAAAACAACATTGAAATGGACACTGTT
>CAYRWC010000444.1:0-2116 GCA_964427795.1 uncultured Oscillospiraceae bacterium
TGTTGAAAACCGCACTTACGAAGCAATTACCAATATCGGCCTGCGCCCGACCGTTAACACGACGGATCGGCAGCCGATTATTGAAACCTATTTATACGATACCGATATGCCCTTATACGGCCAGACCATCAGCGTTGATTTTCTGGAGCGGATCCGCCCGGAAAAACGCTTTGAGTCGTTGCTGCAACTAGGCGCCCAGGTGCGGGAGGATCTGGAGACGGTCCGCCGCTGGCATCGCCGGGCCGAACAAAGCTACGAATGGGGGCGGGTCGGGAGCATTCCGATTTTTTTCCTGCCGACCGAACGGTTCGCCCAGGCGGCTCTGCATCTGGTTTTCCAGGCGCAGGCCGACGAGCGCCAATCAGCCTGCAACGCGCTGCTGATGCGGATCCTGACCGCCAGCTGCCGCCGTTATCCCAGCAGAATCAGCCTGGCGTCCGCGCTGGATAATCTGTACGGCGCGACGCTCGACGGCAACGTTGAACGCAACGGCAGCCTGCAGACGCTTTTTTTGTCTGCCGAAGCCTTGATCAGCTGGACCGACGGCACCTCGCCGTTTCAGGAAACCTGCCGCCTGCTTTTCGATCTGCTGCTTGATCCGCTGCTGGATGCCGACGGCCTTTTTGACCGCGACACCGTTGAGTCGGAGCGGCGTAATCTCTTGATGGAACTGGCGGCCCGGGAAAACGACCGGGGCAAATATGCCTACGACCGATGCCTGAGCTTGTTTTGCGGCGGCCGGATCGAAGGGCTTTCGCCATCCGGCAGAGCCGAAGACATTCGCGGCATAACACGGGAAGAGTTGGGCGAGGCGTATCGGACGTTATTGAGCCAAGTTCATCTGGAGCTTTATCTGGGCGGCCGGATCAATCCCGAAATTCTGGAGTTTTGCCGGGAAACACTGGAACGGCTGCCCGAGGGAAAGCGGCCGGATCTTTACCCCGGTTTGCTGCCGGCGCCATTCATGCCGGGACCGGTTCAGAATGTCCATGAGCGCAAAACGGTCGAACAAGCCCGGATCATGCTTGCATATAAAGGACTGCCGCCCTATTTCAGCCATCAATCGATCGTGGCGTCCGTTTTAAACAGCATGCTGGGCGGCGATGTCCATTCCCTTTTATTTGATGTCGTACGGGAAAAAATGGGTTTGGCCTATCAGATCTACTCGATGAATCAGCGCTATTTATCGGCATTGCTGGTTATGGCCGGCGTGGCGGTGCCGTTGGCCGGCGCGGCGGTCGAAGCCGTTAAAGCCCAGCTGGACGAGATCGTTGCCGGCCGCTTCGACGATACGCTGCTGGAACGGTCGCGCAGCATGCTGGAAACGGCGATTTTATCGCAAAGCGACGATCTGACCACCCTTTTGGCCGTACAAATCAACGGGCAGTTAAGCGGACGTCTGCTTAGCCGCGACGACTCGCTGGCTTTGCTGCATGCTGTTTCGCGCGACCAGGTGAGCGCGCTGGCAGCGCGGCTGAAACTGATAACCACCTATATTTTGACCGCTTCTTCGACAGAAACGGCGCCGGAGGCTTGAATGACGGAACAAGTACAGCGTGGCCGCTTGCCGGCCGGATTTCATAGCCGTGAAAGTCATGATCCGCTAACCGGAAAAACATTGCTGACTTTCCGGCACCGCTGCGGTCTGGTTGTCAAGATTCTGCCCAGACCGGGATTTTCCAAACGTTTTGCGGCGGTTACCGTTCCTTTCGGCTCGATTCATACCGCTTTCAGCGACGGGAAAAAACAGTGGACTCTGCCGGCCGGTTCGGCTCATTTTCTTGAACACTGCCTGTTCAGCCGCGATGAGCAGGGCGGCCTTCTGGGCCGGCTGTCGCAGCTGGGCGCTTCGGCCAATGCTTATACGACACACGGCCATACCTTATATTATTTTTCGACCGTTCATCATTTTGCCGAGGCTCTGGATATCTATCTGGACGCCATATTGAACCCTTATTTGGAAGCCGACCGGCTGGATACCGAACGGCCGATTATCCAAGCCGAACTGGATCAATATCAGGATGATCCGGACAACCGCATTTACATGGCGCTGACCGAAGCGCTATATCGGAATCATCCGGTCCGGCTGGATATCGGCGGAACATCCGATTCGGTG
>CAYRWC010000445.1:0-2113 GCA_964427795.1 uncultured Oscillospiraceae bacterium
CAGATCGATACCCAGTGCGTTAACTACCCCCATCAGTCCTCCGCCGGTCCGGAACATCACGTTGGTCGGAAAGGTCGGCGGAATAATTATTCCCGGATAGCCGGCCTTTTTTGCCGCCGCCTCATCAGTGTATATGGGGTTTACGTCTTCCGGAACATCTTTTTGTGATACAGCCATGGCGAATTCGGCAATTTTACCCTTTTCCACTTCCAGACGATGAGGGGGGAATTCGTAGCCCAGCTTGGATTTATCGGCCATTTTCATCTCCACAAAATACTTATTTTAAAAATGCAGTTCAAACAGCTCAATCAAAAAGACCTGTGTTTTCCATTTCGGCAATCTGGTCTTCGCTGTAGCCAAATTCCTGCAAAACTTCTTTGGTGTTAAAACCGTCGGGAACGCCGATTTTCCTGTACTCAGGTTTGTAGTTGGAAAATTTGATGGGCAAAGCCGGCTGCCGCACCCTGCCGCCGTCCGGCAGGTCAATCTCGACCACCATTTCCCGCTCTGCGCTCTGTTCATTATTTAAAGCTTCGTGAACCGTCAGCACCGGTTCGACGCAGGCATCGACCCTGTTGAAGATTGCCATCCAATCATCCCTTGATTTCGTTTTAAAGATGTCCCGGATCTGCTTTTTAACTTCCTTGACGTTTGCGGGCATGATGCCCTGGGGCGTTATCAGATCAGGCCGGCCAATCGCCTCGAAAAGCACGGCGCTGAATTTTGGTTCGAGGGAACCGACGCTGATATATTTACCGTCTTTTGTTTCATAGTAATCGTAAACGGAACCGCCGTTAAAAATTGTGCTTTCATAGTCCGGTTCCGTGCCGTCAATCAAAGAAGCGGCGGCGCGGTAATTGAAAGCGATCAGGCTGTCGGTCATGGAAATATCGATATACTGTCCCTGGCCGGTTTTGCTGCGTCCTATTTCCGCCGCCAGAATCCCGATCAGGGCGTTGACGGAACCGGAGGTGTCGCCGATAAAGGCGCCGGAAGGTGAGGGGCCTCCGCCTTTTCTGCCGGAATAGGACATAATGCCTGAACGGGCCATGTAATTTATGTCATGTCCGGCCCTGGCCGCCAAAGGTCCCGTCTGGCCGTAGCTGGTTATGGAGCAATAAATGAGAGCGGGATTGACCAGGCGAAGCGTTTCATAGTCAAGACCAGCCTTCGCCATGACCCCCGGCCGGAACTGTTCGATTAAAATATCATAATGCATGATCAGTTTATGGACGATTTGCTGCGCCCGCCGATCTTTGATGTTCAGAAACATGCTGCGCTTGTTCCGCCCCAGATACGCTCCGTTGGCGGACCTTCCATCGCCGGGAAGAAAAGGCGGAAATTGAGTATTGATGTCGGGTCTGGAGCGGGAAACAATTTTTAAAACTTCAGCGCCCATGTCGGCTAAATACAGCGTCGCTACCGGGCCGGGAATCATCGTTGTGAAATCGAGAATTCTTAAGCCTGAAAGAGGTCCTGTCATTTACTGGCTCCTTGCGTCTGTCTGCCGGGATTACAAACAGCTTGCCGGCGTATTTAATAATTTCCATGCTCTCCTGTTTTTGGATTCATGGCCTGCAAATTGGCGATACGTTCCAGAAGCGGCGGGTGCGAATAATAAAACCAGACATATAATGGATGCGGATGCAAATTAGCCAGATTGTCCTTGGCCAGCCGTTTTAATGCGCTGATCATGTGCTCGGACGTTCCCGTCAACTCCACAGCCATCCTGTCGGCCTCCCGTTCATAGCGGCGCGTTATTCCGGCGCCGACGGGGCTGAAGAAAAAGCCGATGCAGCCAAAATAAAGCGAAACCAGAAAAAGACCGGCGTAAAGCGGCGTTTGCTCCAAATTAAAAGCGCGATAGAGGACCGGGGCTGATACGAGGTGATAAACAAGATAGAGACTGACGAACGAGGCGGCGATCATAAAGATCAACTGTTTTAAAATATGCTTCTTTTTCCAGTGGCCGATTTCATGAGCCAGAACGGACAATATTTCCTCCGGGGAATGAGAAGCCAAAAGCGTGTCAAATAAGACAATGCGCTTGGTTTTGCCGATGCCGGTGAAATAGGCGTTGGTATGCCGGGAGCGCTTTCCTTCATCTACCTGA
>CAYRWC010000446.1:0-2112 GCA_964427795.1 uncultured Oscillospiraceae bacterium
GGCAGCAGGCCGCCAGACTCCTTTTTGATACCCTGTTGTCGCCGGTATCGCAATTGTACGAATCTTTATACGCCGACGGCTTGATCAATGATTCGTTCGGATTTCAATACGCCTGTGAAGAAAGCTTCGCTTTCCTGGCTTGCGGCGGCGAGTCCATGGAACCGGAAAAAGCGGCCGATGCATTGCGCCGGGGATTGATGCGCGCTTTCAGCCAGGGCATAGACCCCGCAGTTTTTGAAAGCCAGAAGCGAGCGGCGGCGGGCGATTTTGTCCGCTCGCTTGATTCGGTCGAACACAGCGGGCTGGTTCAGGCCCAGTGCAACCTGGATGGGATTGACCTCTTCGATTATCCGCCGATTTATGATAAGATAGATCATGAAACCGCGGCCGGAATGCTGTCTTTTCTTGCGGATCCGTCCAGCTATGCGGTTGTCATATTGACTCCCTTGGAGGTGACTGAATCTCATGCAACCTGATTTTTATGTCGATTTTCCAGGTCTCGGCATCCAGGATCTGCCTGTCAGCCGAGTCGCGTTCAATCTGTTCGACACTTGGCCCGTCTACTGGTATGGTTTGCTGATCGCGGCGGCGATCATTATCTGCATGCTTCTGGCTATGAAACAGGCTCCGGCTTTCAAGCTGACGGCCGATGATGTCATGGACACCTTTATCGCTTTGATTCCGCTGATGATCATCATGGCCAGAGCGTATTATGTTATTTTCGAATGGGATTATTATGCTCAGGACTGGAAACGTATTTTCAGCACCCGGGACGGCGGCCTGGCTTTTTACGGCGGCGTCATCGGCGGCATTCTGGCCATCCTGCTGGTAACCCGGATTAAAAAAATCAAAATTTCGAGCCTGCTTGATTTTCTGGCCGTTTATGTCCCGTTGGGCCAGGCAATCGGCCGCTGGGGCAACTTTTTCAACCAGGAAGCTTTCGGAAGCAATACGACGCTTCCCTGGGGCATGTACAGCAATCAGACCGAGTATTATCTGAAGCATGTCGGCAATATTGCCGGTTTGAATCCGGCTCAGCCCGTCCATCCGACTTTTTTCTATGAATTCTTGGCTAATATACTGATTTTTATCTGGCTGCTCAGAGTACGCAAACACAGCAAATATCCTTTTGCCACGACCCTGTGGTATCTGCTGCTTTACGGTTTTGTCCGTTTCTTTGTGGAGAGCATCCGTACCGATCCGCTGATGATTCCGGGCACATCGATCCGCGTATCGATGTGGCTGTCCGCCGTGATGGTGATCGGGTCGATCATCATGATGATCGTCCTGAACCGCAGGCAGCAACGTCAGGAGCTGGCGGCGGCGCTGGCCGGCGATACGCCGGCGGAGCCGTCTGAAGAAGCCGGCGCCGAAGATCAGCCGGCAGATTTTATCGCGCTGGATGATGACGAAACCGCAAACCAGGCCGCCGATGCAGGCAAACCGGAAAGTCTGGCTGCCGATCAGGAAGACGCGGCCGCTCCGGCTGCGGATGACCGGGAGAAGAAGACCGAATAATGTCGGGTACCGGCTTTGAACAACTGAAGAAGGAAACCTATTTTCGGGTGATGGATTATTGGCTGTTGGTGCCGATTCTGATCATCTCCCTGATCGGACTGACCGTGCTTAATCAGGTACTGTCCGATGGTTTCGGCGACAAATACCCCATGAATCTCTACAAGCAGGCCGGCGCCGTTCTGGTCGGCCTGCTGATCGCCCTGATACTCTGCCGGATTGAATTGCCGACTTTGAAACTGATCAGCTGGACCATTTATGGCGTCAGCGTCCTGCTGCTTGTGCTGGTTTTGGTGGACGGCTCTTCGAAGGCAGACGTCTGGGGCGCGGACAGCTGGCTGGAATTACCGGTTGTCGGATCTTTCCAGCCTTCGGAACTGGCGAAAATCGGTTTGGTGATGGCTTCGGCCTATCTGTTTGAATGGATGGGCAATCATAAGTTGAAATTTTGGCAGGGCTGCCTGGCTTTACTGGCTCTATACGGCATTCCCATGCTGCTGATCATGAAACAACCCGATTTCGGCACCACGATGGTCATCGTGTTTATGTTTCTCTGTATGCTGTTTGCCTGGGGCTTGCGCTGGCGTTATGTCCTGC
>CAYRWC010000447.1:0-2111 GCA_964427795.1 uncultured Oscillospiraceae bacterium
CAAAACCGTTCAATCAGTCGTACAAAATCGGATGATTTATTTTATGATGATACCCGGGATCATCTGGGCGGTGCTTTTTTGTTATGTTCCGATGTACGGCATTATAATCGCTTTTAAAGACTACACGCCGACTCTTGGTTTTTGGGGAAGCCCCTGGGTCGGTTTTAAGCATTTTGAGGCGTTTTTCAATAAAGATTATCTGCGGATCATCCGCAATACCTTGTTGATCAGCGGCGGCACCTTGCTGGTAGGTTTTCCCGCTCCGATTATTTTTGCGCTTCTGGTCACCAGTCTTCACAACCGCAGAATACAGAAAATTGTACAAACCCTTTCCTATGTGCCTCATTTTGTCTCCTGGGTTGTCGTTGCCGCTATTTGTTTTATATTTTTTGCGCCCACCAGCGGCCACATCAATATTTTACTGCGAAGCCTTAATCTGACGGACAGCAGTATCGGATTTCTGGAAAATGGTCCTATGTTTCTGGTTATGTTGATTATCGTCAATGTCTGGAAAACAACCGGCTTTTCAGCTATTCTTTATTTTGCAGCCATTGCCGGCGTAGACGCGGAGCTCTATGAAGCCGCCATTGTCGACGGCGCCCGACCCTGGCAGCGAACCTGGTATATCACACTGCCTTGCATCATGCCTACAATTACGGTCTTGTTGGTTTTCGCCATATCCGGCATCTTAAATGCCGGATTTGAACAGCAAATGGTCATGGCTAATGATCTGGTCTGGAAATGGGCGGATGTTATTGATACTTATTCTTACCGGTATGGCTTATCTAAGCTCCGTTATTCATATGGTACGGCTATCGGGTTATTTAAATCGATTGTCGCGCTGATTCTGTTGATCGGTTCCAACGCCGGCGTTAAAAAATTAACCGGTAATTCG
This sequence comes from uncultured Oscillospiraceae bacterium, assembly GCA_964427795.1. Classification (GTDB taxonomy): domain Bacteria; phylum Bacillota; class Clostridia; order Saccharofermentanales; family UBA5734; genus JAYFQE01. Next base: position 896 of record CAYRWC010000447.1, read on the forward strand.
CTTTACAAATAAGATGGGGGAATCATCATGGCTGTCGTTTCAGAAAAAAGGAATTATTTTATAATCATTATAAAATATGGTTTTGTTTTTCTTCTGACGTTTCTGTTTGTTTATCCTTTTTATAATGTTCTGGTTATATCGCTGAACGACTCGGTTGATCTCACGAGAGGGTATCCGCTTTGGTTTCCCAGACAGCTCTCTTTTAAAAGCTATGAGAGTGTCTTTTCCAGTACGATATTAGGACGGGCTGTATTGCTGAGCGTTTCACGGACCATGCTGGGAACACTGCTCGGGTTGGTCTGCAACGGCATGCTGGCTTATTCGCTGACCAGAAAGGCTTTGTTGGCAAAACGCTTCTTTAATCAGTTTTTTATTATCACCATGTACTTCGGCGGCGGTCTGATTCCGGCTTATATACAGATCAACCGACTGGGCTTGACCAACAATTTTCTGGTTTTCATCATTCCCTGGGCGATCAATGTCTATTACATGATAATTATTAAGTCGTACTTTAACGGTCTGCCGGACAGCATTGAAGAAGCCGCAAAAATTGACGGCTGTGATGATCTGGCGACTTTTGTACGGATTATCGTCCCGATATCCATACCGGTTTTTGCGGCAATCGGTGTTTATTACGCGGTTAACGAATGGAATTCCTGGTGGGACAACTACATTTATGCCAATACGTCACAGCTGATTACCCTGCAGCTGCTATTGGTGAGAATCATTAAAGATGCCGACACTGTCGCGACACTTGCGTCAAAAGGCGGCGGCAGTGTCATTGCCGATCCGTCTGTCGCAAGTCCCATGGCAGTGCGGATGGCTACTACAATGGTTGCTACGGCGCCGATTTTGGTTGCTTATCCATTCTTTCAGAAGTATTTTATCTGCGGCATTACAATCGGCGCCGTAAAAGGTTAAGAAAATGTTTCATCCGCCGGCTTGTGCGCAGAGTAAGCGGGTAAAATATAAATCAATGATGAATCGATATATGATAGGGAGGGAATTTAGTTGAAGAGAAGATACGCCAGACTTATAACCTTATTTTTAACTTTATTATTGGCTTTAAGCATGATCGCCTGCCAGGGCCAAGCGCCGGTCACATCCAATACAACGACATCGGCAACGACATCTGCCGCAACACAACAGACGACCACGGAAGCTAATCTTGAGCCTATTACATTTAAATTACTTATGGGCAGCTGGAAAACCTGGG
>CAYRWC010000448.1:0-2094 GCA_964427795.1 uncultured Oscillospiraceae bacterium
GGGCGCAGTCCGCTCTCGTTTTTCTCATGACGGCGGTAACGGGTCAGAACCTGAGGCAGGAAGTATACATCGCCGGTTAATTCCGCAATCAAGCCCAGCCACATGTCATGCATCGGTATCGACGGTGGAAACGGCAGCGCCAGCGCCAACAAGCTTCTGCGAAAACATAAGCTGCAGCCTTGCCAGGTGTTTTTATAAAAGTTCTTCCAAACGCCAGAACCGCAGCGGCGCAATGTAAAATACGATGGCGCTGTCACCCGGCCTTCCCCGTCGATCAATTCGGCATCGGCTTGAGCAAGAAGCAAAGACGGTGATACCGCAAACAGTTCGTTAAACTTGTCCAGACGTCCGGGCAACCAGACATCATCTTGGTCGCTCAGAAAAATCAAATCGCCCCGGCATCGGGATAAAACATGGTTATAATTAGCGACGACGCCTTTCTGTTCCAGAAAGCGTTCCGGTTTAAGCCGCGGATCGGCCAGCGCTTGTTCGAGCAGCCATTCCCAGGTTCCGTCGGTGGAACCATTATCGGAGATCAGGAGCTCATCTTCAGCTTTCATCTGCGCCCGGATGCTTTGCAGCTGTTCCCGTACAAAGGGCATGCCGTTATAGGTTGTCATGGCGATGGAATTCATGACCATTTCCACCCCCATTTTCGAAAATACCGGTAAAAAGACTGGATATGCACCAACAGCTGGCGCAGATTTTTATAGGACGACCGCTCCCATTCATGGACGACAACCGCTTCCGGCACATAAACAACGCGCGCTTCCCGACGGACGCGGCGGGATAAGTCGGCATCTTCCAGATAGAGAAAAAAACGCTCGTCAAACCCGCCGAGCTTTTGAAACAGCGCCGTTCTGATCATCATAAAGCAGCCGGACGCAAAAGGCACGTCGAAAGGCCGGTCATAAGCGTGATCCTGCATGGTATGGCGCTTTTGCCGTCCCAACATCCATTGGCCGGGTAAAAAACGAACCAGCAAATCCATGACCGTTGGGTCACGGCGGCAAAGATACTGACGTTCGCCGGCGAGCGACAGAACCTGCGGCACCGTCATCCCGACATCCGCGTGCTGATCCAGATATTGAATCAGAGTGCCGATAGCCGATACCTGATTCAAATGGATATCCGGGTTCATGATCAGGTGGCAACGTGAATCCAGTTGACGCAGGATAAGATTATGGGCTGCTCCGAAGCCGATGTTGCCCCGCTCGCTTTTCATCAGCGTTATCTGTTCGGCATAGCCGCCAGCGATCTCTACAGTCCGATCCGACGATCCGTTGTCGATCACGATGACCCGGCAGGCCAGGTTCGGCGGCAAATGGGCCAGGAGGCTGTCCAAAGCGGCGCCGATCGTCCGTTCGTTATTATAGGTAACGATCGCTATCGACAGGTCGGTCATGGCTGTCTTATACTCCCTCATGATATAATGAGAAAATCTGTTCGGAAATATTCGCCCAATCGCGGCTTGAGGCGGTATTCAAACCATTTTGCCTGATAATCGATCGTAAACTGGAATCATCAGTAAATCGGCCGATTTGGCGAACGGCCGTGTCAATATCGCCGCTTTGATACATTAAGCAGTTATACTCATCAACAAGATACTCGACATTGCCTTCATTGGGCGATACAACCACATAACCGCCGGTCGCCATCATCTCCAGCGGCGGATATGAAAAACTCTCAAAAAGACTGGATTTGATCAAGATGTGGCATTGCCGATAGATGTCGGGCACTTCCCGGTAAGGAATCCGATGAAAGAACCGGTCGACTGAATACCATTCTTTGGGTGTTCCGCTGTTTGATAAAAACCATATTTCATAACGATTTTTATCCAATCTTTCGGCAATTTTAAAGCTTTCATCGACGTTTTTGATCGGATCGTCACAATTGCCTTCAATCAGTATGCGGATTTTCTGACTAAATTCGCGTTCTACAGGCGCAAACAGCTGTTTGTCGATACCATTCGGAATATACCGGGCCGGAATTTTAAATTTCTGGTCCAACCAATTCTGACACCATTTAGATATTGTTATGTAGGATATCATCGGATATAAACAATAAGTTATATTGGCATAAATCCGGAAAGGA
>CAYRWC010000449.1:0-2091 GCA_964427795.1 uncultured Oscillospiraceae bacterium
GATATTATAGGTGTCCATCGGCATCCTTTTGACATAGCCGAAGTGTGTCAGCGTAACGACTACATCTTCTTCCTGAATCAGGGATTCGTCGTCGATATCGTCGTCTTCTCCGGCTTCAATGGTGGTCCGGCGTTCGTCCGCGTATTTGTTGCGCACTTGGATGATCTCATCCTTGATAATGGATAAAAGCAGCGGTTCTTCCGATAAAATCCGCTGATAATACTCGATCTTGCCGCACAGCTCGTTGTATTCGCTTTCCAGTTTTTCACGTTCCAGACCGGTCAGGCGGCCCAGCCGCATATCGACGATGTGCTGGGCCTGGCGGTCGCTGAAGCCAAAACGTTCTGTCAAACGTTCCTTGGCGATGTCTTCCGTTTTTGAGCTGCGGATAATTGAAATGACTTCGTCGATATGATCGATAGCGATGCGCAGTCCTTCTACAATATGGCGCCGGGCTTCGGCTTTTTCCAGTTCGAAAGCGGTACGGCGGCGGATGACATCCTTTTGATGCGCAATGTAATATTGCAGGATCTGCAGCAGATTGACCACCTTAGGCTCAAAGCGGCCAAGCTCATCCGGGACCAGCGCCAGCATATTCGCGTTAAAAGAATCCTGCAGCTGGGTGTTCTTATAAAGTTGATTGATAACGACGTTGGCGTTGGCATCCTTTTTCAGTTCAATAACGATGCGGACGGATTCGCTGCGGTCGGATTCATCCCGCAGGTCGGATATGCCTTCGATCTTTTTATCTTTCAACATCTCGGCGATTCGTTCGATCAAACGGGCTTTATTAACCATATAAGGCAGATCATGAACGATGATCCGCTGCCGGTTGTTTTTCATCGGTTCAATGTCGGTTTTTGCCCGGACGACAATCCGGCCGCGTCCCGTGCGGTAAGCTTCACGGATGCCGGCTTGGCCGATGATCGTGCCGGCGGTCGGGAAATCGGGGCCTTTGATGACGGTCATCAATTCATCGACCGTCGCGTCCGGATTATCGATCAGCATGACCACGCCGTCGACGACTTCGGCCAGGTTGTGCGGCGGAATATTGGTCGCCATGCCGACGGCGATACCGGTCGATCCGTTGACAAGCAGATTGGGAAACCGGGATGGCAAAACAATCGGCTCCATTTCATGCTCGTCGAAATTTGGCTTGAAATCGACGGTGTTCTTATTGATATCGCTCATCATTTCCAGGGAGATCCGCGACAGGCGGGCTTCCGTGTAACGATAGGCGGCCGGCGGATCACCGTCCCGGGATCCGAAATTGCCATGGCCGTCCACGAGCATATGCCGCATGGAAAAATCCTGGGCCAGACGCACTAAAGAATCATAAACCGCCGCGTCGCCGTGGGGATGGAAACGGCCCAGCACATCGCCGACCGTCGTGGCGCATTTGCGGTATGTTTTATCCGGCGTGAAGCCTTGAGTATACATCGAATAGAGGATGCGCCGGTGAACCGGTTTCAACCCGTCGCGGACATCGGGCAAAGCGCGGTCGGTAATAACACTCATCGCATAATCGATGAATGATTTTTTCATTTCTTCTTCCAGATCGACAGGGATGATCGTATTGGGATTCCTGAAGGCGGCGTCAACGGCAGCTTCCTTTATTTTCTGCGCGTCTTTCCTGTCCAGATTATCTAGTTTCTGATTTTTATCTAGCTGATCCGCCATGCAAGCCACTCCTCCTAGTACTCTTTGTCGAAATAACCGATCTGATCTATTATACCATGAAAAGCCCTGTTTTGGTACTTAAAGAGGCTGTTTTTCCGGCTTGCCGGCTTGGCGCGGATAAGCCGGCGGTGTCGGCCGGATCTTGCGGATGATGACCAGCGACCGCTGGAAATCTGTGCCCGGCAACGGAAATTCCATTATATTGTCAAGCTTGCCGCCCAACTGCCGGACCGCTTTTTCCGCAGCCGGCCATTCTTGTTCCAGATTGCCCTTCATGGCAATAAATAATCCGCCGACCCGGACATAAGGCAGGCAATACTCGCATAGCACTGGCAAAGCCGCGACCGCGCGGGCAACGGCGATATCAAGATTTTCCCGCAGTTCCCGACGACGGGCCCCGTCCTCGGCTCG
>CAYRWC010000450.1:0-2090 GCA_964427795.1 uncultured Oscillospiraceae bacterium
GCTTTATGCCGGCGGCCTTTACCCGGCCCGTCCGGCCGGCAGTCTGAACGGCGAAGAAACGGCCCGCCTGACGGAAGCGATTCGGACCGTCCTGAATAACGCGATTGCCTGTAACGGCACCAGCATACGCGATTATGTCGACAGCCGGAATCATCAAGGCCGTTTTCAGAACTGCCTGCAGGTATACGGCCGCGCCGGGCAGACCTGCCGGCGGTGCGGACAAACCATCAAAAGCATCAGGCTGGCAGGCCGGACGACCTGCTGGTGTCCCGCTTGTCAGCCTGAAAAACCGGTTTAGCATCCCAGCCTTGATTATTCCGCCGGCGTATCTGTTAAGATTCCAGCGCGATCGCCTCGACCGGGCATGACGATTCGGCTTCACGGGCTTTGTCTTCGGCCTCGGCAGGCACTTCTTCGGCCAGAACCTGGGCGATCATGTCGTCGCCCATTTCAAAGACTTCAGGGCAAAGTTCGGCGCAAAGGCCGCAGCCAATGCATAAATCACGGTTCACAGTTGCTTTCATGGTCAGCACCACACTTTCATGCACATTCGGTTTTCACCGTTTCTTTCATTTTATCAGATTTTTCACCGGAAACAGTAGCGAGGGCTACGTACGGTCTTTTCTTTATCATGCCGGCGCCGCTTGTCAGTCGATCTGCCAGGCAAAGCCGACAATCTGCATCGTGGCAAAGTTGTAATAAACGGTAAACGAGCCGCCGCCGGTCTCATAGATATATACGGCGCGGCCGGTCAGGCCTTCCGTGGTAAAACTGTCGGGGGCGCCGGCCAGGTCGTCCAGGCGATAATCGGGCGGCTGCCGTCCGGCATCGCCTAACCAGCGGTTCAATTGACGGATAAAATACCCGGAGGCGCGTGTCGCCTGCCGGCGCATGGCTTCGTTGATTTTTAATTCGCCCTGGCCATATTGCTGGGTTTCGAGCTGAAGATAATCAAGGCCATATATGGTATTATACGACGCGTGAAGCGTCCAGACCGTTCCTTCGTCGGTTTTGTAGCGGCGGTCAAGAACCAGGTTGGTCACCGTCTGCCCGGTCGATGTCCCGCTGTCATCGCTGGCGCCGCCGGCCACCCCGTCCTCTTCCGGGACATCCGTCAGCCTGTTTTCTTCTTCATAGACGCGCAGAACGGCTTCATTTTCTTCATTCTGAAAGAGATCAGGGTCAAGCATTTTCCAACAGAGATAATCCACCCACCAGATCATATCTTCATAATCCTGACGGTCCGTTAATTCATCAGGCGCTACGACCCGGCTGTTTTGGCCGGTTATATTTTCAAAAGGCGCGGTTGCCGCCTGGGTTGTTCCGTTACCGACATCCGCCGCCTGATCGCTTGGCTGCGCTTCATACCGGACGACCGTATTCCTCCCGTCCGGGATCCAACGGCCCAGTTCCAGAGCGAAGGTCCGGCCGCCCAGCAAGAGGGCTATCGTTAAGCCAAAGGTCAGCAGATTCCAGAAAATAGGAGTGTTCAACCTACGTTTCATAGACTCGCCTCCCTGGGAAAAACAATTCTGACTTCGGTGCCCGCGCCAATTTTGCTCTTGATTACCATCTCCGCGTCATGCACCCGGGCTATTTCCTCGCAAAGCGCCAATCCCAGTCCGGCGCCGCCGGCTGAACGGGTGCGGGCTTTATCCAGCATATAAAACGGCCGGCGGATCTTATCGATTTCCGTTTCAGGAATCCCTCGGCCATGATCCTTCACGCTTAGATAAGGACGGTCCTGCGTATCAAAATCGGCCCGCAACTCGACCTCGCCGCCAGGAAACGACGCTTTTGCGGCATTGTCAAGCAGATTGGACAGCAAAGACCGGATCAATTCCCGATTGATCCGAATCGATCCCGGACCGCTGCTGCCTTTCAGAATAAGCTGGCGGCTGTCCATCAGCGGCTGGCTGAGATCGACGGTTTCATGAACCAGATCCGCCAGTAAAACACGGTCCAGATCCGGTTTTGTCCGGCCCAAAAGGATCAGCTCCATCAACAGTCTCGAAATATGTTCCAGATGCTTGCCTTCGCGGTAGATATAATCAGCCTGACGCATACGTTCTTCCGGTGTGATTTGCGGC
>CAYRWC010000451.1:0-2088 GCA_964427795.1 uncultured Oscillospiraceae bacterium
AGAAGGCAGCCCTGATAACCAATACCCCAATGTTGGTCCACAGCGACGATGATGCTCATGTCCATGTCTATGTCCATACCCCCGGCCACCTTAAATGGCTACAGGAATGCCGGTTACTTTTTCACCATGGCGATAATGCTCCAGACTCATGCTGTCCAATGAAAAATCGTAAAAATCATGTACATCAGGATCCAGCCGGAAAACCGGCGCCGGGTAGGTCTCCCGCAGCATGAGTTCCTGAATGATCGGAATATGGCGGTCATAAATATGGGCGTCGGCAATAACATGAACCAATTCCCCGGCCTCGATATTACTGACCTGGGCGAACATATGGACTAAAACGGCGTACTGGGTGACATTCCAGCCATTTGCCACCAGCATATCCTGTGACCGTTGATTCAAAATGGCATTCAGCTTTTTACCTGTAACATTTAAAGTCAGTCCATAAGCGCAAGGATACAGCTGCATGGCATGCAGGTCGGCATGATTATATAAATTGGTCATGATCCGTCGGCTGGACGGATTGTATTTCAAATCGTAAAGAACACGGTCAACCTGATCGAACTCGCCCTCCGGATATTGATGTTTCTGAGCCAGCTGATATCCGTAAGCTTTGCCGATTGTCCCTTCGGCGTCCGCCCATTGATCCCATATCCTGCTGTTCAGCTCCGAAATGCGGTTGGATTTTTTCTGCCAGATCCAAAGCAATTCATCGACAGCGGCACGGAAATTAATCGGCCGAAGAGTCAGAATGGGAAATTCCTCGGCAAGATTATATCGATTGACCAAACCAAACCTTTTTATCGTATACGCCGGCGTGCCGTCTTCCCATCGCGGCCGGACCGCCTCACCGGTTTGATCATAGCCATGGGTTAAAATATCCAGACAATTCTCCTGAAAAATAACATCAGCGCGACTCATCAACAGATCCTCCTTGCAGCCAGCTTATGCTCCTACACAGTTTGACATACTCAACACCCAGAAGCAAGGGGCAGGCAAAGGACGAAACAACGTCGGACCAATCGCGGCGCCGGCGCCAATCGTCATAAACAAAGAATAGCGTTAACCAAATAATCCTGATAAAGCAATTTGTTTTTTTCATCTAAATCGCAATGCTCACGTCCCGGCACGGTATGATATTTTATGCGATGCCGCTTCTGCATTTCAGCGACAAACCGGTCCGAATGCTTTTGTTTATTAACCGACGTATCCTGATCACAATGAAACACAACATAATCGATATCGGGCATTTCAACCGCCAAATGCAGCGGAGATGCCGATTTCAACGCGTCCTCCATACACTCGGCTTCATGATTGAAAAAAGCGCTGTAAAGCGTTCTCGGCAAATCCGGCCGCTCTGTATAATGGTAAGGCAAATCACAGACCGGACAATTTACCACGCAGGCAACGGGGGTATGTTCAGCATACCTGGCGTAGACAAGAGCCGATAATCCGCCCATGCTGCCGCCGCTTGACACAATCGGAATATTCTGTGAAAGCTTATATTGATTCATGAGAATATTGATGAGTTCATCGGTATAGCGGATGGCCTGAGCATTCATCCAGCACCATGGATTATTATACGGAATTAAGTGAATAATGCCTTTCTGCGCAAGTTCTTTACCCAACAGCGTATCTTCGTCATACATTCGCTGTGCGCCGAGTCCGGAAAAATCCAGCACAATCCCCCTTATCGGCAAGGTGCAGATCCTGTCTCCGGAATAGGCAAAATTCCTTAAATTGTCATAGGTTATTACTTTTTCCAAGATAATGCCCTCCTTGTGATGTCATAGGCGTAACAATTTCCATCATGTCAAATTTAACAACTATGATTCTATCATAAACCCGTTGCTTCAAAGAAGATACGCCTCAGTCACGGATAATCTGATAGAATATACTCGTATGCCGGCCAAGGCCGCGTACCGCGGTATAACACATCATAATTTACCGTTCAAGAGGGAACTGCCATGAATCTTCTGCAGCTTCGTTATTTTTGCTCGGTGGTTAAGCATGAGAACATCTCTCATGCCGCCAAAATTCATAGGATCCCCCAGCCCGCCATGTCCAAAACGATCTCCAAGCTGGAAC
>CAYRWC010000452.1:0-2088 GCA_964427795.1 uncultured Oscillospiraceae bacterium
GGGGTTGCGGCAGTATGGTTATGAAACGAGCTTCTTCCCGCACTTAACGATAAATGTGATTGTATAAATAGATATGCTTTGATCCAGTATGTCGGATTTGGTAATATAATATTTATCGCTGGCTGACTTGATTTCTATGCCCGATTTGTTCTTGAAATCATTCTCAAGCTTGCCGAACTTGTTGATCAACAGCGGATTCGTACCTGAAACGACATTGCTGTATTGGTCTGTCACCACCACATTGATAGAAAAGTTCTCGCTGATGATTCTTGTCAGGTCGTCCTGTTCCAGATCAAATGTTATGTCCCCAATGATTTCACCGTCATGCACGACAGCTTTCCCAACTGAAAATATCTGTCTCGAATCGGGATCATAGATCTCCCGCACCAGCGCGACCTTATCCGGCGAATCCGGCATTTTTCTGCCAATCCCCAACGCAAAGGCATTTTCCGGTTCGGCATATTCCGGTAACTTTTTAGAACTTGCCAGGATTGGAGTAAGCTCATGATCAAAAACAAAAAAATTGCAGCGGATATCCATACTGTTTACGAAGCTATATAGATGCTCATATATTATGCTGCTCTGCCGGCTGCTGTTTTCCTGTGTGCCGGTCTTCCGATTTAAAACGATCAACTGGATGATTTCGTCCTCCGACCCAAGCTCGTATGCTTTTTTAATATAAGCAGACAGGATTTTTTCGATTCTGCCGGATACCTCACTATTGATCTGGCGGTTACGGTTAACTAAAGTCCGGTACCAGATCGAATAAGAAATGATATAACTGCAGAACGTAACAATTACGACCGGAATAAGGGCATATATAATAAACGTTTTTTTAATGTCATCCTTAAAACGCCTGTTTTTGTTTCCGTCTATTTCTCCCATCCCGCGAAATGATTTTGTATGCATTGCATTATTTATCTCCATATAATAACATTATTGTATACTAAATCAGAAAGGTAAACAACAGTTTCATTTGCCATTGCGGACGCCAACATAATTTTTATCTTTTATATGGAAATTTAATTTGTGTTTTGATAGAAATTATGTCTTGCTATATGGTAAAATAGAGTATGTTATCCAACTATAATTTACCCGGTAAAACACATGTACACAACTTGAAGATCACAGAAATGATGAGGTGAGGTTAAATGAAAGATGTTCTGATGACCCCGCGCAGGAGGGTCATGACTGCGCTTCGCAATGAAATACCAGACAAAATACCATTTACAACATATGAGAATATGGTGCCGCGCTGCACCGACGAGAGGGTGTTAAGGAACCGCGGGCTTTGTATAGTAAAAAGGATTCCTTCCTATACCATTTTGCATCCGAATGTGAAAATAAAAACCTTCGGATTTACGGATGAAAAGGGCAGAGATGTCACCAGGACGGTATATACAACGCCGTACGGCGATCTGCACAAGCTTACACAGGCGGGAAACAATACGACGTGGACGCATGAGCATTTATTCAAGACGCCGGATGATTACAGCCGTTTATTATTTTACATAAAGGACAGCGTTATAAAACCGAATTACGAGTATATAATAAATGAAGTCAGCAGGCATGGAGAAGATTTCGTATTCCGCGACCAGATCGTGCTTGAACCGCTGCAGGTTCTGATATCGGAATATATGGGAGCGGAGACCTTCTGCTATGAATGGATGGATAATCAGGATGAAATTTTAAAGCTATATGATGCTCTGGCGGAACTGGCAAGGAAGGTATACGCCGTTGTTGCCGACGGTCCGCTTGAGTTCGCGAACTATGGAGGCAATGTGGTTCCTCAGATTATTGGACTTAAAAATTTCGAGCAGTATTATGTACCGCACTACAATGAAGCCGCAGAAGTCCTCCACAAAAAGGGCAAGCTGATCGGATGCCATTTTGATGCAGACAATACCCCGATCATGGATGCAATCGCGGGAACCGGCCTTGATTACATAGAGGCTTATGATGCCGGCATCAGCCCTTCTGTGAAGGAGGCAAGAAAAGCCTGGCCAGACAAGGTTTTGTGGCTGAATTGGCCAAGTGCGTGGCATCTTCATCCGATTGAGGAGGTCTACAGTGATACAGTCCGGCTTA
>CAYRWC010000453.1:0-2073 GCA_964427795.1 uncultured Oscillospiraceae bacterium
GGCCGTCATGGCCGGGATGTCTGCCTGCTGAAATTCGCGTATGAACAAGGGCATATCAGAACCGTTATTGGCGGGCATCTTCATTTTGAACCTCATTTCTTTGAATTCGGCCGCTGGCTTCTTTTCATGGTTATCATAAGGAACCGTTTTCTTTATGTCAATTGAAAACATGAGCGAAAACACGACGCCGGCCATGATAAAATAAATCATGGATAAAGACTGTTTTGATGGTTGGCATCAATATTAAAACCGGAGGAGCATGGTTTTGCCTGTAATCGAAAAAACCGGATTCGACTTTATAAAAACCGAACCGATCGCCAAAGGCTGGTCGGAAGATAAAAAGTACTGTGTGACACAAGAAGACGGTACGCGATACCTGCTGCGTATTTCTCCCGCCGAACGTTACGAAAAACGAAAGGCGCTGTTTGGCATGCTGGAGGCCGCGGCGGCGCTTGATCTGCCGATGTGCCGTCCCGTTGAATTCGGCGCCTGCCCGGCCGGCGTCTATTCTTTGCAGAGCTGGATTGACGGCGTCGACGCCGAAGATGTGATTCCGTTGATGTCCGACACGGAACAGTATGTTTACGGGTTGAAAGCCGGAACGCTCTTGAAGAAGATTCATTCCATTCCCGCGCCCGAAACGCAGGAGCCTTGGAATATTCGCTTCAACCGGAAAATCGACAAGAAAATACAGATTTATCGCCAATGCCCGATTCAATATGACGGCGGCGAAAGCTTCATCGCTTATCTTAATGCCAATCGTCATCTGCTCGACGGCAGGCCGCAGTCCTTTCAACACGGCGATTATCATATCGGCAACATGATGATCGAAAACGGTGAACTGACGATTATTGACTTCGACCGTTTCGACTTCGGCGATCCGTGGGAAGAATTCAACCGGATTGTCTGGTGCGCGCAAAAAAGTCCGTTGTTTGCGTCGGGTATGATCAACGGCTATTTTGACGGCAGGCCGCCGCGAGAATTCTGGCCGCTGCTGGCGCTCTACATCGCGAGCAATACCCTTTCATCCGTATCCTGGGCGATACCGTTCGGGCAGACTGAGATTGACACCATGTTGAATCAAGCTAAAGAAGTGCTCCAGTGGTACGACGGCATGAACCGCGTTATCCCGACATGGTATTTTCCGGGCTATTATCTTCAATATGCGGACGGAATCCCCTACAAACTGAAAGCGCCTTACGATTTCAGCTTTTTGAGAAAATACGGACAGGTGTTCAAGATATTTGACGATCAGGATTCGGGAAACCTTTGCTTTGGCACGGAAAAGGACGGAATGCGCTATTTCGTCAAATATGCCGGAGCGCCGGCGGAGCAATATGGCGGAACGCCCGAAAATGCCGTCGCCCGTTTGAGAGCAACCGTGGCGGCGTATGAAGACTTGCGTCATCCAAACCTGATCGAATTCGTTCAGGCGGAAGAAATCGGCGGCGGATTTGCCATGGTCTTCAAATGGGCGGACGGCGCCTGTATGGGCAAAATGTATCCTCAGTCGCGGCAGGAATTTTTACGGGCGACACAAGCAGAGAAACTGGGCATATACAGAGCGATTTTGTCTTTTCATGAATATGTGGTAAAGAAAGGTTATGTGGCTGTCGACTTTTATGACAGCAGCTTTTTATATGATGCCGCGGCGCAGAAAACGATGATTTGCGATATCGATTTTTATGCCAAAATGCCCTATGTCAATCGGCAAGGCCGGATGTGGGCAGCTCGCGCTTTATGTCGCCGGAGGAACATCGGCTGGGCGCCGTGATCGATGAAATTACGAATGTCTACACGATGGGCGCAACCGCGTTTGCCTTGTTTGCGAATGATCGGCGAGACCGTGAAAGCTGGACGCTTTCCGAAGGAAAATATGAAGCGGCGGCCCGGGCGGTCAGCGATGCCAGGGAAAACCGGCAGCAGACAATCAGCCGGTTTATTGAAGCATGGGAGGCGGCAGAATGAATCTTTCCGGCTTGATTCCGCTTGACTTTTCCGGATGTGTTCTGGTAACCCAAAACGGCGAACCGCTCTTCGAGGGCAGCTTTGGTTATCTGGATTTGCCGAATA
>CAYRWC010000454.1:0-2071 GCA_964427795.1 uncultured Oscillospiraceae bacterium
AGTCCTATTTACGCTTGATTTTTCCCGGGATCATTTTTCCGTCAAGGCTAACTTGTACGATATTGACAAGTACAAGGATGCTATAAATTTATCGGAAAATATCATCTCACAAATGCAGAATGGCGCCTGGGACTGTGCGTGGTATAAAGGCGGGACATGCAACGATAAATGCCGCAGAGGTATTCCGCTCACCCTAAACGGAAAAACCGAGCACAAATGCATTGGCGGTGCGTTTACCTTCCGCAACTTGACAGACGACGAATGGCGGCAGGTGGCGGCGCTTATTGAAATGGAATTGGAGCGGTGACAAATCCATGACCGCATACGAATGGATGATCAAAACCAATCACCGCCTTATCAAGGGCAAAACATAGTGGATGGCCGGCAGCATTTTGACATAAATGAGGAGAGTTGAAAAAATAGACTTTTCAACAATTACCTCTGTCCGTATTGTCCCGTTCGATTATCTATAAATCGAATACCCCTATAACCCTTAGTGAACGCTTCGGCCTTCGCAAGGGGTTATTTTTTACCGTTGAAAAATAAGAGATTAAATGTCACATAAGTATGAACGGCGATAAGAAGCCTTGTAAAAAATAATATAATAATCTATTGACAAATTGGATGAATCGGCGTATATTTGATTAAAGCAACAAAACTATCGGTGAACTATTTATAAAGCATAGATACAGGATGATTCTCCTTGTAATCAGAAGGAATCCTATTCGCTGTTGATATATGTGTTGTATATATCGCAGTATCCGGAGCATACTTGGCGCATTCCAGTGAAACGAGAAGCACGGCGCACAAGCTTTTTATGAAAGGGATGGCTTTTATATGGATTACGGAAAAGAAACGAATACGGCTGTCGTCCTGAATCGATCGCTAAAGAAAAAAGGTGTGCGTTGGATTCAAAAAAACTGGCAAATGATTACCATGATCTTCATCCCTTTTGCCTACATTTTCATTTTCTGCTATATTCCGATGTACGGCGCACAAATCGCCTTCAAGGATTTTAAGGCTTCTCTCGGCATCTGGGGAAGCCCCTGGGTCGGGTTTAAGCATTTCGAGATGTTCTTTCAGTCCTACCTTTTCTGGCGCGTCATCCGAAACACTTTGACGATCAGTCTTTATGGGCTTATCGCCGGCATGCCGATACCGATCATTCTGGCGATTGCATTGAACAGCGCAAACAACATAAAATTCCGCAAATCCGTGCAGCTTGTAACCTATGCGCCTCATTTTATCTCGATTGTTGTTCTTGTCGGCATGCTTATCCAGATACTGTCCCCGAAATACGGCATCGTCAACAAAATTATTGAGCTTCTAGGCGGAAGCGCCGTCAACTTCATGAGTGAAGGGAAGCTGTTCGCGCATATATATGTTTGGTCCGGCGTTTGGCAGAGTATGGGCTACAGCGCGATCATCTATATTTCGGCGCTGTCCGGTGTGGATCCGACGCTGCATGAAGCGGCTATCGTCGACGGCGCGTCACGATTCAAGAGAATCCTGCATATCGATTTGCCCTGTATCGCGCCGACCATCATCATTCTCCTGATCCTCAGCGCCGGCAATATTATGAACGTTGGGTACGAGAAAGTCCTTTTAATGCAGAACAGCACCAACACGGAGTATTCGGAGGTTATCACCACCCTTGTCTATAAGCAAGGTCTAACGGCGTCTTTTCCGAACTATTCGTACAGCTCGGCAATCGGCCTGTTCAACTCCGTCGTGAATTTTATCATGATTGTGTCCATCAACGCAATCGCAAAAAAGTGGAGTGGCAACAGTCTGTGGTAATCCGTGACGACTGTATATTGCGGAGGAGGGATTCATAATGCGGGAAACACGCGGAGACAGACTCTTTTATACGATCAACTATGCATTCCTGACCGGCATTTTTATCATCGTTCTGTATCCGTTGATCTATATCGTCAGCTGCTCTTTCTCAAATCCGCAGGCGGTTGTAGCCGGACGCGTCTGGCTCCTCCCGATACAGCCGACTTTAGCGGGTTATAAGACGATTTTTGAGAACTCATCTGTTATAACCGGATATGCCAATACTCTTTTC
>CAYRWC010000455.1:0-2071 GCA_964427795.1 uncultured Oscillospiraceae bacterium
AAAACAAACGATTCCGATCGATGATCGCCGAATTTTTTATGGCAGGCTATGGCCAGATCGGTATAGCCGTCGCCATTGAAATCACCCGCAACACAGCCGGATCCCGAATGATTGAAGAGAGGCCGGCGATTCCGGACGCTATAAATGCCGCCCGGTTGTCCATAATAGACATAAGACAGGATGTCCCGGCAGCGGCCGTTGTGATAAGCGGTTCCATAAATGTCGAGAATGCCGTCGCCGTTAAAGTCTCCGATAGCGACCGCATTGGCGCAAGAAGCCGGCAGCTGCGTTTTTCGGTGTTCCTGATAGCCGTCGGGACCACCCCAGTAGATGGTGATATATGATTCATACCTGCCTTCGGGCTTTTTACCGATAGATTGGTGTCCCGCCAAAACCAGATCCAGATAGCCGTCGCCGCCGAGATCCGCAGCGTTAGCCGAGGCTATGCCGTCGGCAGCCAATCGCAGCATCCGGTCGGCGGAAAAACCGTCGGGACCGCCCCAGAGGATATAGCAATAAGGACCGACGATTTCAGAAACGAAAAGATCCAGCCAGCCGTCCTGGTTAAAATCAGCGCTGAACAACCAGCGAACCTCGCCGAATTCTTTATACAGCGCAGCATCTTCGGCCGACATCGCTGTATCCGGCGTCAAATCGGGATCGATCTCGCCGCTGAGAAACGGTGGGGTGTATTGTTTTGGGTCACCCAGAACGATCTGAGTCGGATGATCAAGATCATAACCATCCGGCCCGCCACGAAAAATGCTGACCATGCGATTATGGAATCCGCCCATGGCGATATCCAAATAGCCGCGTTTCCCGAAATCGCCGACGATAGAGCCATGGCATCGCACCGAAGGAATACAGATCCGGTCATCTGCCGTCAGGCCGTTGGCGCCGTTAATATATAAAAACGAGCCGGGATCCAAATGTGGCGCGTTTTCCGCGCAATTGGAGACCAGGACATCCACTTTGCCGTCGTCATTAAAATCAAACATCAATCCGTCAACAGCCGACCATCCCGGCAATTCCAATTTGCGATCCGGCTGATATCCGTCCTTGCAGCCTAAATAGATAGCCACCTGTTCATCGCCCCGAACTCTGCCGGTTTCATGATTGAGGACGACAACCTGGCGTTTTTTGCCGCCGGTCGGACAGCCGGAAACAATTCTCATTGCGTCACCACTTGGCAATTCGGCAAGAATTTCCGGCTGATGCCCGGCAGTAAAGCCGAAAATATACGATTGTGTCGAACGCAGAACGCCGGTGCCGCCTTGACAGAGAATCAGATAATTCCGGCTGCCGCCGTCCAGAGAAGCGATCTCGGCATTTTGAGCCGAAATCGTCGGTATCAGAGTCACATTCGTTTCCGTGAACCGCCCGGACTGATTCCAGAATACCCGCGATTGTTCTGTCCGGTCGATTTTGCGGCAAACGGCAATCACCAGATCATCTTGTCCGTCATGATCCAGATCGCCGGCAGCTGCGGCCACAGCGTTCGGACAAGCCAGCGAAAACGCCAGACTAGCCGATCGATCAGGACCTGTTCTGTAGAAATATGCCCGGTCAGAATCGGCACAGAACAGATATTGGCGGCCGTCAATCGATATCATACCGGCATGCCAGCCCCGTTCGATATTGCGCCGGCCCGGGGTCGAAGCCATCAACGCCTCGGCTGGATCCGGATCACCGTGTACCAGGGTTTTACGCTCCGGCGACAAACCATCGGGGCTGCCCCAAAAGATCTGAGCTGTTCCGTCGTTCATTTTTGCATATAAATCGGCATAACCGTCTTGATCGAGATCGGAGGCGGCGATAGACCGGACGCCGATCGCCAAGTCGACGTATGTCGGCGGGTGGATACCCACGTCGGTTTGGTAGAAAATCCGCAAATGATTATCGCTGATAAAAACCAGGTCGGTCTTGCCGTCGCCGTTAAAATCGCCCGCCACTACGCCGGTCGCATTTGGCACAGGCAATTCCATCCGATATTTTTCGCTGAGGCCGGTCGGACTGCCAAAATAAATAACCGATGTAATATCCGTATGCGCGCCGTCATTCTGGCAGGCCA
>CAYRWC010000456.1:0-2060 GCA_964427795.1 uncultured Oscillospiraceae bacterium
CTGCATCAGCAAAACAAAAGTCTGAAACGGCAATTCTGTTTTACCGGAGAACACCGTCTCCAGGACAACGCTGAAAGCACCCAGCTGAAGGCCGATCACGGACGCGGTCAGCGAAGCCGTCCAGATTCTGCCGGCAGACCATTTTTTTCGGATAATCGGCCGGAAAATCAACGGAAAAGCGATAAAGCAAGTGTAAAAGCCAAGATTAAAAACATTACAGCCATAGGCCAACAAGCCGCCGTCGGCAAAAAACAATGCTTGAATCAGCAGAATGGCCGCCATAGTCAGGAATCCTTCGCCGGGACCGAGTAAAACGGCCAGCAGCAAACCGCCGCCGATATGTCCGCTTGAACCGGTGCCGGGGATGGAGAAATTGATCATCTGAGCCGCAAAAACAAAAGCGCCCATCACGCCCATCAGCGGAATGCTCCGATGATCGAGATCCTGCCGGGCTTTTTTTGCCGAATAAACGGCAACCGCCGTCGCTGCGGCCAGCATAACGCCGCCGACTGCCGGTGAGAGTAGAGCGTCCGCCATATGCATATCGATCATCTCCCTCGTTAAAATAAAAACAGCCCGATCCGGGACGTGAATATCAGTCCCTTCCTGGGTCTGTTTAACGGGTTGTTCGAATATTAGTCGTTTAAAAATGTCGGCGAAATCTTCATGATTTCGATTACAGCGTTATTGTATGGAGAACAAACCGATTTGTCAAATCGGCCGGCGATGATGATCGACACGTAGCGATAAAGGCTGTTCGGCCCAGATCGGATATTTTCGCAAATGAGGGATAATCTGCCGCTGATTCTCATTAATCCCGGCGACAGCCAGGACGATAGCCAGCAATAAGCCGGTTTGCACGCTGAACATCGCAATGTCGGTAATCCCATGGATGAACACGGCGGTTATCACGGCGGCCACCAGATTATACCGCGGCCGGTCCTGCTTATAAAGCTGCATGCTGCGGATCGCCCGCAAATTGCTTCGCACATATAAACCGAGAAGGACGGTGCCGGCGAGACCATAATTCAGAAGCGGATCCAGAAGCAAATTGTGAGCGTGGGTGGCTTCGGGACCGCCATAGCGCGAAAAAATCCGGATATAAGCGTCGCCGCCCCAACCAAACAGCGGCTGGCGGATGATGCCCAGCAAGGCGGTCTGCCAGATGCCGATCCGCAGCTCAAGATCGGAAACCGTGTCGCCGAACCGGGGAAAGAAAACCGGCATGATATAAGCGGCACTCAGAATCAAGGCTTCCAGACCCAAGACGCAAGCCAGTGCTTTTTTCTGTCCGTTCATGATCAGCATGACCGGGACGGCAACGGCGAGCGCGATGAACGCCGTCCGGCAGTCGCTTAAGTAAAGGCCCAGCACGTTCCAGAGCAGAGCGGCCAGATAAAACCGGCGTGCTTTATGATCTGCCGAAGGTAAAATAAAGCACTTATAAAAACAAAACAGAATCAATACTTCCGTGGCGGCGGCATAATAATTGGCGTTCATGAAACTGGAGGCGGCGCGGTACAAAGGATTGTCGTCGCAAAAGATCCGTTGAAAAACGATCACGATGAAGCTGAAGGCGCTGGCTGCGCAGCTTGTGGCTATGAGTGCTTCAAACAAGGGCCGGGTCATCACCGAACGGATAAACAGAGCGATCAGAAAAAAGGCGGAAAAAGCATAAGCCAGCAGGACGCCCTCCGGATTGTCGCGGATCATGGAGACAACCAGGGTCAGCGGGCAAAAAAGGATCAGATATTGCGATCCGGGCGTTGAGGCAAGAATATTATTTAAACGATTTTGTCGTAAAAGATACAAAATGACAAAAATCATCATAGCAACAACAGCATAAACTGTGAAAAATATCGATGCCGCCAGGGCGAGAATAATAATCTCGTCGGTTTTATATTGACTAATTGTTATCTTGGTTTTTTTGAGCAAACTGTAAATAATTATGCCCCCCTTTCATTCGGACTTATAGTTTAATGAGTTGTACCTCTTCTGTCAACTTGCCCTATAAATCGTCTCCTTGTTTTGGTACACTGATATTAGACGTGACGCAAACG
>CAYRWC010000457.1:0-1302 GCA_964427795.1 uncultured Oscillospiraceae bacterium
TCCTTCTGACGCCTTTACCGCTTGACAACGGCCTTAAATTTGCAGGCCTGTTCGCAGGCGCCGCACTTGATGCACTTGGTCGCGTCAATCACGAAAGGTTCTTTGCCAAGAACACCCGTGATGCAGCCGACCGGACAACGTTTTGCGCAAAGTCCGCACTTCTTGCAGAGATCAGGCAAAATAGTATAGTGCGTCAGTCCCTTGCAAACGCCGCAGCGGCATTTCTTTTCAACGACGTGTTCTTCGTATTCCTTGCGGAAATGTTTCAGCGTCGAAAGTACCGGATTCGGCGCGGTCTGGCCCAAGGCGCAGAGCGAGCCGGCTTTGATTGCCGTAGCCATGCGTTCCAGTTCGTTCAGATCGTCCAGCGTGCCTGTGCCGTCTGTTATTTTTTCGAGGATTTCCAGCATGCGGCGGGTGCCGATCCGGCAGGGCGCGCATTTTCCGCAGGATTCGTCGACGGTAAACCGCAGGAAGAACTTGGCGATGTCCACCATGCAGGTATCTTCATCCATGACGATCATGCCGCCTGATCCCATCATGGAGCCGGCCGCGATCAGATTCTCATAATCGATCGGCGTGTCGAGCAGGCTGGCAGGAATGCAACCGCCTGAGGGGCCGCCGGTTTGAACTGCCTTAAAAGCTTTATTGTTCGGGATGCCGCCGCCGATGTCGAAGACGATCTCCCGGACCGTGGTGCCCATCGGTATTTCCACCAGGCCGACATTATTGACCTTGCCGCCTAACGCAAAAACCTTGGTTCCTTTGCTCTTTTCGGTTCCCATAGCGGCAAACCATTCGGAGCCTTTCTGGAAAATAACCGGCACATTGGCAAAAGTCTCAACATTGTTCAAAATGGTCGGTTTGCCGAACAAACCTTTGACAGCCGGGAACGGCGGCCGAGGCGTCGGGTTGCCGCGCTTGCCTTCGATGGAGCGCATCAAAGCCGTTTCTTCGCCGCATACGAAAGCGCCGGCGCCAAGACGTATCTCAATATCGAAGCTAAAGTCGCTGTCAAAAATATTATTGCCCAGCAGGCCGTATTCTTTGGCTTGCTTGATGGCAATTTTCAAACGCTGCACGGCAATCGGGTATTCGGCGCGGACATAGATATAGCCCTGGCTGGAACCGATTGCGTAACCGGCAATGGCCATGGCTTCTATAACGCTGTGCGGATCGCCTTCCAGGATCGAACGGTCCATGAAAGCTCCCGGATCGCCCTCGTCGGCATTGCAGCAAACATATTTCTGATCGTTTTGCTGCTTGGCTGCGAATTCCCACTTCATGCCGGTTGGGAAACCG
>CAYRWC010000457.1:1312-2059 GCA_964427795.1 uncultured Oscillospiraceae bacterium
AGCCCGGCCTTCTTGATTTCGTTGATGACATCCATCGGAGCGACTTTATCGGTCAGAATCTTGCCCAGGGCCTGATAGCCGTCGTGAGCGATATATTCGTCAATCAACTCGGGATTGATGACGCCGCAATTACGCAAAGCGATTCTTTTCTGTTTTTTAAAGAAGGAAGACTCTTCGACATTACGGGCCTGATCAAGCGGCAGAGCGGTTTGAAGCGACATCAGGCGCTTGACATAACGGCCTTTGAGCAGGTGTTCGGAAACGATTTCGGCCACGTCTTCAGGCGTCACCCGGTAATACATGACTCCTTCCGGATAGATAACCATGATCGGGCCTTCAGCACATAAACCGAAGCAGCCGGTTTTTACAACCTTGACCTCTTTGGACAAGCCGTTTGCTGCCAGTTCTTTTTCCATGTTTTCAATGATCCTGGGTGATTGGGACGAGGTGCAGCCAGTTCCGCAACAAACCAGGACATGGGCTCGGTAAAGATCCATGAACTTAAGCCTCCTTGTATTTTGCCAGAATTGCCGGGATTTCGTCTGCAGTCAGACGTCCGTAAACGTCTTCGTTGATCATAATAACGGGCGCCAGGCCACAAGCACCGATACAGCGGCAGGCATTAATCGAAAACTTCAAATCCTTCGTGCATTCGCCGGCTTTAATGCCCAGTTCGCTCTCCACTTTATCCAGAACGGATTGCGCGCCTCTGACATAACATGCGGTTCCCAGGCAGCAGCTGATCTC
>CAYRWC010000458.1:0-2052 GCA_964427795.1 uncultured Oscillospiraceae bacterium
TTTGTTTCCGCAACGATGCACCCGACTTCCTGAGCGCCGATGCAGCCAAAAATTCGAATATGGTTTCCACAACGCTCCGTTTCGCAGAGGCAGTCGTTCCACGCGTCATAATAAACGATGTCCGGCTGATCGGGCAACTCCAGCAAAACGCCGCGCTTTGTTTCATAAGCGCTGTTATAAAGCGTGTAAAGCGTCCGATCTACACCGGGGAAGCAGTTGACCCGTACGCCATAGAGCGGAGAATCCAACAGGGGTTCCGGAGAATCTGTTATAAAGCAATCGGCATATTTCTTTTTCAAACGGAATGATTTGGCCATAAATTCCTTGCCGCGCGATTCTTCCGCATCCCAAAAGGAATCGTAGATTGCTTCGGCGTTGAAAAAAGTGGATTTCAGCGGATGCCAGCTTAAATACCGCATGGCCATCGGCAGGACCAGCTGCACGATGCCGGGGAACGCAAACCGGTACAGGTCGAGAATGAGGCGTCCCAGCGTGTCGTCGCCGTCGTCCGCGATCCATGACGTTTCGATCATGTCGCGGATGCTATCCAGGATATGATAGGTAATATTGCAATCGATATATCTGGCATTGACATCCACCGCCGCGTATTCGCCATAAAGCACGACTTTCTCCGGCATGGCTTCACGCAGTTCGGAGATGAATTCGCGGTCTGTTTTCAGCAGATTGGACGGCACCGCGTGACCATGCTTATCACTGTAGCAGCGATTATCGACGCGCAGGCTGAATTCGTCAACATAGAGAATCGGAATGCCTGTCTCGCGCCAGACCCGCCGGTACATCTCCAGCACATGGTCGCGCCAGCGCTTGTCGGCGTGGCACATGCGGAATGTATCGTCATAAATTCCGATCACGCTGCCGCTTTTGTGCTTGACCAGCAGTTCCGGCATATAGTCTTTGGCTTCCGGATACACCTCGGACAGCAGCGTCGGATGCAAGTACAACGAAATGGCCGCGCCGGTCTCCCCGGAACAGGAACGCAGCGCTTTCGTGAACGGCTCTAAGCCACCGATGCGGTCATAGTCCACATCGCCGAAATGACCCCATAACGGATGGCCGATCTCCTCGTCCTGCGTCCAGGCCCACAAATGAAGAATATCCGGATAACAGCCGTACAGCGATTTCTGTTCATCCATGATGCGCTTAAAGGCGTATTCGCCGGTTTTTCGATCATACCATGGCGGCAGATGCGTAAACGCTTCTGTCTCGTAGAAGTCCGTAATTTCAGCCATTAACCAGAAACAGCTGCGGTACCAGGCCTTATTCTGGCTCTTGTAAGGCTTGTACCAGGTGCTCAGCCAGTCGCGGTAGCGGCGAAACGCGTAGTGCCAGTCTCCGGAATGAACAAAAATCTCGGCGGGCGACGCGTCGAACCGTTCTTCCGGTTGCAATTTCATATACATGGATGGATATTCGACATAGGCGTGTATATCCGTGTCGTCCTTGGCCAACGCATATTTTCTGACAGTCAGTTCTTTTTCTTGGGTTAGAATACCCAGACCGCCGTTCTGTGACACGCTGAATAGATCGAAAAACTGCATCGGAAAGGACGGGGCGGATTCTTCATAGACACAGATATGCCCATTACCCAGCGCGTTCTGATATTTCGGGAATAGATACCAGCTGTCCTGCCAATCGGCAAAGCCAACCTTGTCCAGAACCGGGAATAAAATCCCGCAGCTGATCTCCGCTTGGCTATGATTGACGGCCTGCAGGTCCAGGCCGAGTTTTCCGCTGCCTTCAACGGACAGGGTTACGGTGCAGGATAGGCCGTTCTGGCAGCAGCACAGTTCGGCCGTTTTATCCGTCAGGGATAAAACCTGGGTCTCAAAGCGGCCGTTCACCGTCCCGTCCGGCAGCCGGAGCATCAGAAGATCGCCGCTGAGGCTGCTTTTCGGCGCATAGCCGTTCTCCAGAGAAACGACATGGAGACCGTTCCCGATATCCAGCAGCAGGCGAAGCGCGCCGGAAACGATCGTCAGCATCGTGCCGTTCTGCCGGATCTCGTCAGGAGCCGTGATCGGCGGCAGACAG
>CAYRWC010000459.1:0-2052 GCA_964427795.1 uncultured Oscillospiraceae bacterium
CTGTATAGAGAATAACATTATTATATTGGGTCGGATACCATTCGACAACGAGCTTGGGGCGCTAAATTCTAACGCCAAAATAGCCGTGAGGGAAAGTGTAAGGTTCAATAGATTATTTACTTCATTACTTGAAACCGTGATGAAGGAGGTACGGCATGAAACAGCTGCTAATCCTTAGCGGTAAGGGCGGAACCGGAAAAACGACGATAGCCGGCGCCTTTATAAAACTATCAAGTGCTAAAGTCTATGCCGATTGCGATGTCGACGCACCCAACCTTCATCTGATTATGGCACAGAATGTCGAGCCGGAACGAACGGATTATTATGGTATGCCAAAAACTGAAATAGATATGAACAGCTGCGTTGAATGCGGATTATGTCAAGAAAACTGCCGATTCCATGCCATTTCCGGCGAGAACGGTTTCCAGGTTGATCCATTTGCCTGTGAAGGCTGCGGTGTTTGTGAAGTTGTTTGTCCTGCCGGCGCGGTTTCTTTGAAACCTGCCGTTGCGGGAGAATTAACGCTGTATGCTGACAATAGTGAAGTCTTTTCGACAGCACAGCTGAAAATGGGAAGCGGCACTTCGGGAAAACTCGTAACCGAAGTGAAAAAGCAAATGATTACGATGGCGAGACCGGATATCAGGCTGGCTGTCATCGATGGTTCACCGGGGATCGGCTGTCCTGTCATCGCTTCTCTCAGCGGTGTTGATATGGTTTTGATCGTTGCTGAACCATCCGTTTCGGGAATCAGCGATATGGAGCGCATCATAAAAACTGCGGAGACATTCCGGACAAAAATTGGCGTATGCGTTAATAAGCATGACACGAATCAGGCAAATACAGAAAAAATCGAGGAATTCTGCAAAGAGAAAGGCTTGCCGTTTACCGGCAGGATACCTTTCGACCCGGAGGCTGTGAAAGTCATAAACAATGGGCTGACCCTTGCGGATATTGATTGTCCTTCCGGATCTGCCGTAAAAGAGGTTTTTAACAGCACCATGATGCTGCTCTTCCAAGAAAGTGATTCTATCGCATGATTGCATGGGTGAGAATATAGGCTATATCCACCGGAAATCAAAGAACAATAACGATGTAAGGAGTCGGAAACCATGAGCGAAAAATGTGACCAGTGCTGCGACAGCTGCGGCGAAGAATGCGCAGACAGGAAAGATGCAAAAAATGATTTCAGAGAAAAACCACACGAGCTGAGCAACATTAAAAAGGTCATCGGCGTTGTCAGCGGCAAAGGCGGAGTCGGCAAATCCTCTGTAACTTCTATGTTAGCCGTCACCATGAAAAGACTGGGCTATAACATCGCCATTCTTGATGCGGACGTGACGGGGCCGTCCATTCCGAAGGCGTTCGGCATAAAGGATAAAGCTACGGGCAGCGAATACGGTTTGTTTCCCATAAAAAGCAAAACCGGGATCGACATTATGTCTATCAATCTTCTCCTGGAGCATGATACCGATCCGGTTATTTGGCGAGGTCCGATCTTGGGCAATACAGTCAAACAATTCTGGACCGATGTGATATGGGGCGATATAGACATCATGTTTATCGACATGCCTCCCGGAACCGGCGATGTACCCCTGACTGTTTTTCAATCTGTAGCTATCGACGGAATTATCATCGTGACTTCCCCGCAGGAACTTGTATCGATGATTGTATCTAAAGCGGCTAAAATGGCAGAGATGATGAGCATACCGGTTCTCGGCCTTGTTGAAAACATGTCTTATTTCAAATGCCCGGATAACGGCAAAGAATACCAGATATTCGGTGAAAGCCACATTGACGATATTGCTGAAAAGCATAACCTGAATGTTCTTGCCAAACTTCCTATCGATCCCAGAATATCTGCCGCTTGCGACAGAGGCATGATTGAGCTTTTTGAAGGCAACTGGTTCAAATCCCTTTCAAGATTACTAAAATCAGAAAGCGAAGAAAAAAACATTGAGTAAGCACTCGGATTTAGCAAAAGAACTATTCAAAAAAGGTTACAATTGTTCGCAATCGGTTTTTGCCGCATTTTTCGATGAAACCGGCTTT
>CAYRWC010000460.1:0-2040 GCA_964427795.1 uncultured Oscillospiraceae bacterium
CTTTAAACTCCGGATCTGTTTCCTCAGCCAGCATCTGCTGGGCATCCAGCAACTCCTGACTGGCTGCTTTGTATTCGCGAAAAGCGGCTACGATATCGATCAGTTTCGCATGCGCCTTCGTATGTTTCTGCCACGCTTCGCGGTCCTGGATAACATCCGGATCGCTAATTAAATGTTCTAATTCCACGCACCGGGCTTCCAGCGCTTGGAGTTTTTCAAGCATTACTGTTCCACCTCATTCAATTCTGGTTCTTCCGGCGGCCGGACTTCTTCAAAAGCCCGTATCGCCACTTCGATTTGGTCATCGCTGGGCTGACGTGTAGTCAGATACTGCAGCCACAATCCCGGCGCAATTGCTGCAGCCACCCATTTTTTATCACTGCGGCCGGCGTAGCGTATAATTTCATAAGCAATGCCGGCTATCAAGGGTAAAAGTACAATTCTGGAAACGATCCGCAGCCATAAATCCGGCCAGCCAAGAAAAGCAAATATAAAGATACTGACAACCATCACAATCAGTAAAAAATTAGTTCCGCAGCGAGGATGAATCGTACTGAACTCCTGCACTTTTGCAACTTCTAAAGGAACTCCGGCTTCATAGGCGTTAATCGTCTTGTGCTCCGCGCCATGATATTGAAAAACGCGTTGAATATCCTTCATTCTCGATATCACCGCAATATAGCCGATAAATATCCCCAAACGCAATATTCCTTCAAAAATATTGAGCAGCCAGGGTTCCGTGGCCGTACTATGAAGGTATTTGGCGGCATACGTAGGGATAATTACAAATAAACCGATCGCCAGCCCAAAAGAAACCAGCATCGTCATAATAATTTCACGCGTTGTTAACGCCTCGCCTTCCTCGCCCGCTGCCTGAGCGGAAAATGACAAGGACTTGAGACCGTAAACCAGCGATTCGATTAAAGCGACAAAACCGCGCAGAAGCGGCTTTTTGAGAAATGGATATTTTTGCGTTATGGATTGAATGACTTCTTTTTGTACAACAATGCTGCCAGCAGGTTCTCGCACCGCTGTTGCGATAAGTTCAGGGCCGCGCATCATCACGCCCTCAATCACCGCCTGGCCGCCAATATTCACTTTCGGTTTCACAACGTTCTTCCTTCCCGCCTGACAACGATCTGTCGATTTACTGCAAAAGATACATATAAATACAGCAGAGCATTGCTGCTCTGCTGCCCGTCTTATTCTCCTTGCCCGTAACGCTTATTGAATTTCTCAATACGCCCGCCCGCAGCTACATTACGCTGCTGTCCGGTAAAGAACGGATGACATTTGGAGCATACATCGACGCGAAGTTCTTTTTTTACAGAACCAGAAGCAAACGTATTGCCACAACCGCAGATAACTTTCGCCTCTACGAAATTCGGATGAATTTTTTCTTTCATTGCAGATAGCACCTCACTTTACGCTGACTCATACACTTATGCTAAGCTATTATAGCACACTAATTTTTAATGTGCAACAGGAAGAAATGGTTTTCATGTTCGAAGATAATGGCTGAAACTGCCGATAACCACGTTGGGAAACCGATTCACAAGACGCTGGATAAACGGACGAACACCGCAAGGTTTCTGCGTTTGGGGCGGCATAACCGCCAAAAACTCATCTGGGTCAAGATTTAAATTGCGCATCTGGATCATGTCGATCTTGGTTTCAGCAATTAATTCTTCCCAGGCTTCCATCTCTTCCGGACGATCATTCAGCCCCGGGAAACACAGCATATTCAGCGAAACATAAATTCCCTGCTTTTTAGCAAGCAATATAGATGCCCTGACATCTTCCAAGGTATAATTGCCGCGATAATAAGCCTGATACGTCCCTGGCAAGGCGCTGATAATACTGACCCGCATACTGTCAAGGCCGGCGGCGGTAATTTGCCGGATCCCTTCAGTGAAACCGGCATTGGTATTCATATTAATCGTTCCCCGGCCTGTTGCCTGCCGGATACGCTTTATAGCAGATGCAATCGTATCCGCCGCCAATGACGGTTCCCCTTCGCACCCCTGGCCCAAGCTAATC
>CAYRWC010000461.1:0-2022 GCA_964427795.1 uncultured Oscillospiraceae bacterium
CAAGGCGATGTGGGTTTTTTATGAGCATCCCGAAAAGACCTTTGAAGACATCAAGACGCCGTGCACCATTCCCAAACTGCGCCATAAAGCCATTTTTGTCGCCATTCCGTCAACCAGCGGCACGGCTACCGAAGTAACTGCCTTTTCGGTTATCACAGACTATTCCAACAAAGTCAAATATCCTTTAGCTGATTTTGAGATTACTCCGGATATCGCCATCATCGACCCGCTGCTGGCCGAAACCATGCCGCCCAAACTGACGGCTCATACCGGCATGGACGCGCTGACTCATGCCATTGAAGCCTATACTGCCGTTGCCCGTTCCAGTTTCAGTGATCCTTTGGCGATGGAAGCCATCACGATGGTCTACGATAATCTGATCGATTCGTATCAGGGAAACAAGACGGCCCGCGCTAAAATGCACATCGCGCAGTGCCTGGCCGGCATGGCTTTCTCCAATGCGCTTCTGGGCATCACCCATTCTCTGGCGCATAAGATCGGCGCTCAGTTTGATATTCCCCATGGCTGCTGCAACGCCATCTTGCTGCCTTTCGTCATTCAATTCAACGCGCGCAGCTGCGAAAAAGACTACGCCGCCATTGCCCGCCGTCTCGGTTTGCCGGGCGGCACCGACAAGCAGCTGGTCGACGCGTTGATAGCTTCAATCCGCGCTCTGAATGAAAAAGTCGGCATTAAGGCTTCGCTGAAAGAAAACGGTGTGACCGATGAATTGTTCCGGGCTCATATCGATTTCATCGCCGAACAAGCTCAGGCCGATCCTTGCACCGGCGCCAATCCCCGCCCGACAACGCCGGCCGATCTGAAGAAAATCCTCGAATGCGCTCTGGACAACAAGCCCGTTACATTCTGATCCGGCAAACCTTCTGAATAAGGCTCCCATAATCCGAGGGTGTTTCCGGCTGTGCCGGAAATGCCCTCAATTTTTTTGCCGGCGGGCGAATCGGCGGAACATCGTAAAACAAACGGAGAATCGCGTATAATATTGGTATGGCGGATCTTGATGAGCCGGACATCGGAAGCTTGGTTTTCACCGCGGATTCGCCGGCCGAAAGGAAGGATGTTCATCATGACGAGTGTGACACCCCAGAGCGCGATGCCCCAGCCGGTAATAACCGCTTTGCGTCAGCTCCGCGCCGAAGGATTTTCCGCATATCTGGTCGGCGGCTGCATCCGTTCCCTTTTACTGCATATGCCGCCCAAGGATTATGATCTGACTACCAATGCCGAACCGGATCAGGTTTTACGGATCTTTCGGGATAACCACACGATTGAAACCGGCTTGCAGCACGGCACGGTTATGGTTGTTATCGACAATTGGCCTCTTGAAATCACGACCTATCGGATCGACGGACCCTATACGGATAAACGCCGGCCGGACCAGGTGCAATTCACCCGCAACCTGATCGAGGATCTTTCCCGCCGTGATTTTACCATCAATGCCATGGCCTGGTCTCCGTTTACAGACGACAGCCGGGACAATCTATCGGACGGCCCGGCGGTGCCGGCTTTTGATCCGGCTGATGTCATCGATCCCTTTCAAGGCCGTCAGGATCTGGCCGCCAGGCTTATCCGCTGCGTCGGCGCTCCGGAACAACGATTCGCCGAAGACGCGCTGCGGATCCTGCGCGCGCTGCGGTTTGCCGCTGTACTTGATTTTCAGCTTGAGGAACAGACCGGCAGAGCGGTCCACCAAACCGGAGCGATGTTGCGGATCATTGCCCGCGAGCGGATTCAATCTGAATTCGGCAGCCTGATCTGCGGGCTTCGGGCGCCGGAAATATTGCGCGATTATCTCGATGTCTTCGGCGTGTTCATACCTGAATTATTACCGCTCAAGGATTTTAACCAATATAATCCTCATCATCATCTGGATCTTTTGTCGCACAGTCTGCATGTGCTGCGGAATGTGCCGCCGCAAACGGCTCTGCGCCTGGCCGCGTTGCTGCACGATATCGGCAAGCCTGCGTCGTACAGCCGCGACAGCCAGGGAATCGGCCATTT
>CAYRWC010000462.1:0-2009 GCA_964427795.1 uncultured Oscillospiraceae bacterium
AACTTTACCGGTTTTGGAATTGATGGCCACAACGGAAGGTTCGCGCAGGATAACTCCCTTGCCCCGCACATAAATCAATACGGACGCCGTGCCCAAATCAATACCAATATCCATGCCCAATCCCATATTCTTACCTCTTTCATCTCTATAAAAATCAGACAGGCGCCTGAACGGTTCATGCCGTCCGGCAACCGGTCTGACCTGTTCTTTGTGAACTATGCTATACAATGATACAATAGGTTCGTCAGATAATCAACGAAATCCGTCTTGACTTCACTTTTTTTTTACGTAGGAAGGGTTTTTTTCATGTTGAAACTGCTGGCCTGTTTTTTTATGCTATTGGATCATTTGGGCTATTATCTTGATTTTATCATGCCGGCCGGCGCAGTCGTGATTTTACGGACTGTCGGCCGTCTCGCCTTCCCCATTTTTGCCTGGTCGGTAGCCCGGGGCATGAAACGAACGCATAATCCGTTGCGCTATTTTATCCGGATGAGCATTTTCGCCGGAGCTTCGGAATTGTTGATCCGGCTGGCTTATGGCTGTGCCGGCCTGACCAGTTCCGGCACCAATGTCATGGTCACTTTCGCGCTGTCCATCGCGCTGATTACCGGTTACCGGCTGTTCGTCCATTCCTGCCTGGATATGATCGCCAGTCTGCGCCCTATTTCGCCGACGCCGCAAACCGCGCCGACACCGCCCCGTTATGATGTGCGCGTCAATATCGGCGGCATCGAGCTGGATCCCAGAATCGGGATGCCGCTCGGCGTGTTGACGGCCGCGCTTGCGGTCATGGCTACACTGTGGCTGCAACCGGATTATGGGCTTTACGGGCTGCTTACGGTGTTGGCTTTTTATATCGTTCACGATGTTTTTCCGGAAAAAGACCGGGAAAAGAGAGCCATTCAGATTTTTATCCTGCTCAATGCCGTTTTTCTTCCGATCCGGATCTTGTTCATGAACTGGCCGGCAGATTGGGCGATCCTGCAGTGTTTCTCGGTCGCCGCCCTGCCGATTTGCTATTTTCTGGATCAGGATAAGAAACCGTCGGTTGCCGTTAAATATGCTTATTATTTGTTCTATCCCCTGCATATTGTCCTTCTTTGCCTCATTCGGAGCCTGTGGTAAAGGAGCGGCAAATACCGGGCGTTTGACCGGTAATTTTGCCGGTGAATTTAACCAAAATTAGTGAAAAGCACCGGATTATCTGGTAAAATTGATCAGATCAGAATTCCGCCTGTCAGGCAGGCAAAGTGAGGTAAAAGGAAATGGCATATTCTGTGGAAACCGACCGGAAATGGCAAAAGCGATGGGAAGAAAACGGGCTTAATCATTTCGATCCCAGCCGGATCGATCATAAGCTTTATGTTCTTGAAATGTTTTCCTATCCTTCGGGCGCCAATCTGCATGTCGGCCACTGGTATAATTACGCCTTGTCCGATTCGTGGGCCCGGATGAAACGGATGCAGGGATATGAAATATTTCAGCCGATGGGATTCGACGCGTTCGGTCTGCCGGCCGAAAATTACGCGATCAAGACCGGCATTCATCCGAAGGACAGCACGCTGAACAACATCCGCACGATGGAAAAGCAGCTGAAAGCCATGGGCGGCATGTTCGACTGGGATTATGAGCTGGCCACCTGCCTGCCGGAATATTATCGCTGGAATCAGTGGCTGTTTCTCCAGCTCTACAAGCACGGCCTGGCTTATCGGAAGAACGCGCCGGTCAACTGGTGTCCCCGCTGCAACACGGTCCTGGCCAATGAACAGGTCGTCGACGGCTGCTGCGAGCGCTGCCAGACCGAAGTTACCCGGAAAAATCTGACTCAATGGTTTTTCAAGATAACCGATTACGCTCAGGAATTGCTTGACTGCCTGCCGGGTCTCGACTGGCCTGACAAAACCAAGAAAATACAAACAAACTGGATCGGCCGCTCCGAAGGCGCCGAACTGGTTTTCGGCGTCGAAAAGAACGGCGCCCCGGTTATCGGCGAAGACGGAGAGCCG
>CAYRWC010000463.1:0-1980 GCA_964427795.1 uncultured Oscillospiraceae bacterium
CGACTTTAATGGGTTATGAGACCATCTTCAGAAACAAAGACATCATGACCGGCTACGGCAACTCGATCTTCTACACGATAGCCGGTACGCTCCTGTCGGTCGCCCTGACCATGCTGGCCGCCTATCCCCTGTCCCGGAGCGATTTCAAACTGGGCGGGCCGATCATGCTGATCTTTACCTTCACCATGTTTTTCGGCGGCGGCCTTATTCCGACCTACTTGCTGGTCAGTTCCCTCGGGCTGGTCAATACCAGGGCATCCATGATTCTTCCCGGTGCGGTCGGCGTGTACAACATCATCCTGGCCAGGACCTTCCTGAAGTCAACCATTCCGTCCGAATTACTGGAGGCCGGGCAAATTGACGGCTGTTCGGATTTCAGATTCTTCAAGGCGGTTGTCCTGCCGTTATCCAAAGCGATTATCGCGGTTGTTGCCTTATTTTACGCGGTCGGTTACTGGAACTCCTACTTCAGCGCTTTGATTTATCTGCATGACCGGGCGAAATATCCTTTGCAGCTGGTCCTGCGTGAAATCCTGATCCAAAACAAGATGACCGCGCTCGAAATGAGCACCGGCACGATGACGCCGGAGGAAATGGCGGCCAAGCAGGCATTGTATGAATTGCTGAAATATTCGTTGATCATTGTAGCCAGCTTCCCGGTTCTCTGTATCTATCCGTTTGTGCAGCGTTATTTCGTCAAAGGCGTCATGATCGGCGCCATCAAAGGATAAAACCATTCATTTCGTCTATAGCGGCGAAAGCCGTTATAAATAATAAAAGTGGAGGTACCTATGAAAAAGTGGCTTAGCATCATCCTTGTTACTGTTCTCTGTTTCACATTAGCCCTGGCTGGCTGTCAGCCTCAGACATCCGGAACAACCGGCACGACAACCAAAAGCGGCGAAACGACTAAGGGAACAACTGCCTCAACAACAGCAAGTGCCGGTGGTTATCAATTATCGGCAGCCGGTGAATTGCCGATTGTTGTCGGCGACAAAGCGACCTTAAAGGTGTTCTACGTGCCCAGCGCTTATGTAACGGACATGACCACCAACTATGCGACAAAATGGTTTGAAGACAAGACTAATGTAAAAGTTGATTGGATGTTGACATCATCTGCCGACAGCACCGAAAAACTCAGTCTGCTTCTGGCTGCCAATGCAAAATCCGACATGCCGGACGTGTTCCTGTGCGGCATATCCCGTGCCGTTTGCGAAGCGTATGGCGCTCAAGGCGTTCTCATGGATCTGACCAGCCTGGTCAATGATTACGGCGTCAACATGAAGAAGCTCTTCGAACGGAATAACAAACTGGAAAAACAGATGACCGCTTATGACGGAAAGAAGTACTTCCTGTACCGTTATTATGAAACCGTTCATGTCACCAACACCCAGAAACTGTGGATGGATGTGCAATGGCTGAAGAACCTCGGACTCCAGACTCCGAAAACGACCGACGAGTTCTATACGGTTCTTAAAGCGTTCAAGACCGAAGACGCCAACGGCAACGGCGATGCGAATGATGAAATTCCGTTCATTCATTACACCGACGGCTGGATGTCCCAGTTTGGCATGAGCATCCTGAATTCCTTTGTTTACAGCCCGGCTGGAGACAACAAGCTGTATTATGAAGATGGAAAAGTCAAAGTGTCTTACGCTCAGGACGGCTGGAAAGAAGCTCTGCGTTATTACAAGAAATTGTATGACGAAGGTTTGATGGACAACGAATGCTTCTCGATGACTCTCGATCAGGCTAAGGCTTTGGGCGCCGCCACAACCGGCAACCGCGTCGGCTGTCTGACCGGCGGTACCGAAGGCATCCATGATTTTGCCGATCCGGTTATCAACGAATTCGAAGTCATCGATCCGCTCAAAGGACCGACGGGCTTGCAGCAAGCCGCTTATGAACTGTTCAATCCGACTCCGTTCTTTGCCATCAGCTCTTACTGCACCATCCCGGAAATTGCTTACCGCTGGGCCG
>CAYRWC010000464.1:0-1980 GCA_964427795.1 uncultured Oscillospiraceae bacterium
ATATTTCGAGCATGACCAACCCTCCTCTCTTGAACCGGCGCTTCATGACTGCAGGCTCAGCCGGCTATCTGATATAGAAAAACCCGTCGGATCCCATATCCCGGCGGGCTCAAATCAGCAGGGCTCTTCATATCAGCCTGGGCCAATATTACGGCCAACCCGTCCTGATTGAGCTTTGGCACTGTGTGACTTTGGCTTCGGCTCGCACCGCTCCAGCTACATTAGATTAAGCCTTAATCCGGCAAAACCTGTTAACCCATTGGCGTCTCTCGACGTTTCCGGGCAGCAGCATTTATTCACACAGAAGCCTCACCTAACAATGGGTCGCAGAAGGTTTCTGCAGCAGATTGATTATAATCTTTCATATATAACGTGTCAATCAATCAAAACTTCTAATTCTTGGCCCCTTTAAAGGTCCAAAATTTATTCAGTAAAAAATTGACCGGCACCGTTATCAGGAGCGATATGAGCGGAGCCAGGAATTTGCTGATGCCTAAGACATCGGTCCAGAGCCACAGCAGAACCGCGCTCATCAAGTAAGTCGTGCCGTACGATACGAAAAATTTCAGCGGCGTACCGATGCTTTTTGGCGCATCGTTCCTTTGTTTTTTAAAAACCCAGACCGTGTTCCAGAAATAAGCGTTTAAGACGCTGACGGCAAAGGAAATTGCATTGGACAGTTGGATGTTCATCGCAAAAGGGCCGGCCAGCAAATAATAGACGGCCAGACCGATCAAGGTATTGCTGATGCCGACGAAACCGAAGCGGATGAACTGAGTCATCCAAGGAAATTTACCGATCAGGCTCTGGTAGAGACGGTTATTATAAATCCGTTCAATCATGCTGCGCATTCTCTCTTGCTCTTTCATATTGGTTGATCTGTTTCAGGCAAATTTCCCGCATGTCCGCGCCGGCAGCTAAAGCGCGCTGCCAATCGACGATGGCCGCCAGAGCTTCCTCCAGGTGCCAGACCGGTTTCCAGCCCAATTGCATCGTCGCTTTGGAGATATCGAGTTTCAAGTAAGCTGCTTCATGCGGATGATCGCCCTGTGATAAATAGTAAGAAGCCTTGCCGCCCCATAAGCGGCATAATTCCTTGACGATCGCCAATACTTCCCGGGCGTCTTCGTCACGCGGGCCGAAATTCCAGCCGCCGCCGTATGCTGTACCGTTCAGGAACAGCTTTTGGGCCAGGATCAGGTACCCGCTCAAGGGTTCGAGGACAAATTGCCAGGGTCGCGTAGCATGAGGATTGCGGATTTCCACCGCCTGCTCCCGCTCGAGTGAACGGATGATATCCGGCACCAGACGGTCCTGCGCCCAATCCCCGCCTCCGATAACATTGCCGGCACGGGCGGTCGCAATAGCCACGCCGTGTTTCTGATAATCGGCCGGATTAAAAAACG
Source organism: uncultured Oscillospiraceae bacterium (assembly GCA_964427795.1). Taxonomy (GTDB): domain Bacteria; phylum Bacillota; class Clostridia; order Saccharofermentanales; family UBA5734; genus JAYFQE01. The sequence goes on from CAYRWC010000464.1 coordinate 1,407, forward strand.
AACGTCGATAAGCGGATACGACCAACTCGGCGCAGCCTTTGCTGCTGGAATAAGGATCATAGCCGCCCATCGGCTCGTCCTCGCGGTAGCCCCAGACCCACTCCTTATTCTCATAACATTTATCGGTTGTGATGATGACCGCGGCGCGAACGGAGGGCGTCTGCCGGATGGCTTCAAGAACATATACGGTTCCCATGACGTTGGTTTCGTAAGTTTCGGCCGGATCGGCATACGATTGGCGGACCAGCGGCTGAGCCGCCATATGCACGACAATCTCCGGAGCGGCCCGGCGCATGCTCTGAATCAGCTTGTCTCGATCCCGGATGTCGCCTCGGACAGATTCGACCAGCCGGTCTATGCGAGCCAACGCGTACACCGACGGCTCGGTCGGCGGTTCCAGTGCGTATCCGGTCACTCTGGCGCCGAGGCTGTTCAGCCAAAGGGACAGCCAGGACCCTTTGAAGCCTGATTCTCCGGTCAGAAAAACAGGTCTGCCTGGCCAGAATGATGGATCAATAGGCGCAAAAGACGACATGCTTACCACCTTTTCCAGGGAGCTTTCCCGGAATTCCAT
>CAYRWC010000465.1:0-1978 GCA_964427795.1 uncultured Oscillospiraceae bacterium
GTTTCAAATGATATGATCAATGCTATATGATATGCTTCAGGCAAATAACCGGAGCCGTCGCAGGATCTGGTTTCAGCTTAGCGGAGGGTGATCGTTGGTATGATCTATAAAAAATTCCACAATTTGGATCTCTCATATCTTGGCCTGGGTAATATGCGTTTGCCGACACTCGGCGAGCAGGGACCTATCGACGAGATTAAGGCACGGGAAATAATCGAATATGCCTATAATAACGGCGTGAATTATTTCGACACGGCTTACCGCTATCACAATGGCGAATCAGAGAAATTTGTCGGCAGAATCCTGAAGCAATATCCGCGCGAAACCTGGTATCTGGCATCGAAGATGCCGGGACATATGATGAAGTATGTTCATGGAAAGCTTGAATTTACGGGATATCTGACCGGCCATGCCCCGGCGTCTCCGGCCGACATCTTTGAGGAGCAGCTTGAAAAGTGCGGCGTGGATTATTTTGATTTCTATTTATTACATAATCTATGTGAAACATCCTATGATTTTTATACCGATGAGGATCTCGGTATTGTCGCGTATCTTTTACAACAAAAAGCAGCCGGACGTATCCGCCACCTGGGCTTTTCAGCCCACGGCAGCGCCGAAACCATCGACCGCTTCTTGAACTGGAAAAATTGTTTCGAATTTGTCCAGATACAACTGAACTACATGGACTGGACGTTACAGGATGCCAAGAGCAAGTATGAGGTGATAACCAGGCGCGGGCTGCCGGTCATCGTTATGGAGCCTGTCCGGGGCGGGAGGCTGGCATCCCTGAGCCCTGAAGCGAACGCTCTGCTAAAGAGTGCCCGCCCGGACGATTCTATTGCGTCTTGGGCTTTCCGCTTCTTGCAGGCTTTGCCGGGCGTCGCGGTGGTTCTCAGCGGTATGACAACTCTGGAGCAACTGCAAGAAAATTTAGAGCTTTTTTCAAAACCCGATCCGGTTAGCAGCTCGGACAACAATCTGCTCCAAAAAGCGTTGTCGACTCTGATCAATCAGGTGCCGTGCACCGCATGTCGTTACTGCTGCGATGCTTGCCCGCAGCAACTGGATATCCCCAAATTGATAGCGCTTTACAATGAATCCGGTTTTGAACCGGCGAGTGTCGGATCTGCTTTGAAGGCTATGAAAGAGACCGAACGCCCTTCCGCCTGCCTTACATGCGGCGCCTGCAAAGAACTATGTCCGCAAAATATCGACATACCGGCTATTTTGAAAAAATTTGCCGGCCAGCAATAAGACTTGAAACTGTAAGGCCTAAATAAGGCGGCTGTTAATTATTACCGGTTTTATCGCTGATTGCGTCGACTATGCTGCGAATGCATTTAAAATCGTTGGTCTTCATGTCTTTAAGGTTGATTTTCACCGAGATGAGCTCTTCAATCCGGCCGATCAAGGTGACGAAACTTAACGAATCAACCAAGCCTGATTCCCATAAAAGGAGGTCGAGATGCTTATCCATTTCTTCAAGCCCCAATACTTCCTGCATCGCTTGCAAAGTGGCTCCCATAACGGTCATAAGGATAATCCTCCTATTCTTGTACGGTAGGATACGACTGCTGCTGCCGGCCGGGCGCGGCTCTTTCGGCAATCCGGGCCAGAGGCGCTTCCGGCGTCAATATCATGCCATGAATAACCTCGGTAAAAAGCTGCAGAATATGGTCGACTTGCTGAGCGGTATACTTTCTGGTCTGATATCCCAACCCAATCTCAATTTTTTCACCGGGAATTTCCAGCAGGGAACAATAAAATTGATGCGGTTGATTGCGGGAAAGAATATAACCACCTTCATATGCCGACTGTGAGAAAGCGGCGCCATATTCCATAGAACTGATGATCAACCAGGCGTGATTGAAATTGAATCCATGCAGAAGCGCTTCTTTATAAGACAGCAGTGTCTGTTCGCTCATGGAAAAACGGCCGTGCTTGAGTGCGTCGAGAAAATTCAGATAGTCTTCTTTTA
>CAYRWC010000466.1:0-1973 GCA_964427795.1 uncultured Oscillospiraceae bacterium
CATCATCGCCCGGATCCGGAAACGCCGCTCGAAGAAACGATGGCGGCGCTGGATCACATCGTTCGCCAGGGCAAGGCGCTCTATGTCGGCTTATCCAATTACCATCCGGAGGATACCCGACGAGCCGCGGCCATTCTGCGCCGGTTGGGCACGCCCTGCCTGATTCATCAGCCTTCTTATTCGCTTTTGAACCGCTGGGTGGACCGCGAGGGGCTGCTCGACGTGCTGGCAGACGAGGGAATCGGCTGCATCGCTTATTCCGGATTGGCGCAGGGGCTGTTGTCGGGCAAATATCTGCATGGCTTGCCGGCGGATTCGCGCGCCGTCAGAGATCCGCGCTTTTTAAAACCGGGTGATATTACGCCGGAGAAGCTGGCGGTGGTTGAACAATTAAACGATTTGGCCGTAAAACGGGAACAGAGCCTGTCGCAAATGGCGCTGGCCTGGATCTTGCGGCGCGGCCGGGTTACGTCGGCCTTGATCGGCGCCAGCCGGCCGGAACAATTGTCCGAGAATGCCGGGGCTCTGCTCAATCTGGATTTTTCGGAAGACGAGCTGCGGCAGATCGATCAGATCGCCGCGATATAGAAGACAGCCGACAGACGGACAAAACCGGCGCGGCTTAGACAGACAGGGTGAAGTATGACATATTTAATCAATGCGGTCCGGCCTGCCGGCCAACCGCCTGTACTCATGTTTGATTTGGGAAACCTCCTGGTTCGTCTAAATCCGATAACGGATTTATGGCCTGAAATCGTAAATCGCACGGAACTGGAACAACTGGCCGGACGCTGGTCCCGCAGCCGGGCTGTCCGCGATTATGAATCCGGCATAGTGCGGGATATGGACGAGTTTCGCCACCAGGCTCGCTGCGAATTGGATATATCTGTCGATGATGATGCCTTTGACCGGATTTTCGGTCAGATGATCGGCGAGCTTTTTGAGGAAACCATCCCTTTGCTGACTGCCTTGAAACCCTATTACCGGCTGATGATCTTGTCGAACACCAGTCCTTTTCATTGGGCGCGCTGCCGGGACAACCAAGGGCTCGGCGCTTTTTTTGAACGGGTTTATATATCCTGCGAGATGGGCGTCATGAAGCCGGATCCGTTGATTTATAACCTTGTTTTACGTGATCTGCGAGTTATGCCGCAAAACATTGTGTTTTTCGACGACAGGAAGGAAAACGTCGATGCGGCTTCAAAAATAGGGTTTAAAGCAATTCAAACTTTTGGCGGGAATCCGTTAATTAATGATTTGCGAAACATAAACATTGTCGAATAATTGAATAATTTAATAATATAAAGGAGCAATGGTCATGACGGATTACTTTTCTGAAACGAACAATCCGAGTTATTGGCGGGATGAAGCCGATATGGCGCATCTTCGGACCTGGCTCGGACAAAGCCGGGTTTGCCCGGCCTGCGGCCGCACGCACGCGATTCATACCCGTATGATGGAGCAGGCGCCGGATATGGCTTTAAAGATCGGATCGTATCTTAAGGATCTGGGATTTAAGGGACGCTGCCTGGTTGTTATGGATCAGAACACCCGCCGGGCGGCCGGTTTGTCCTTGCTGGAAGGACTGGCTGATTACCAACCGCAGGCCGTTGTCTTCGACCGGACAGATCTTCACGCCGATGAACAGGCGTTGGGGACTCTGCTGGCAGCGCTTTCCGGCAAGCCGGATTTCCTGGTTTCCTGCGGCAGCGGAACGCTGACCGATATCACCCGATATAATTGTTTTATGACGGGCGTCCCCTTCGTGTCTTACGCGACGGCGGCTTCCGTCGACGGTTTTGCTTCCGGCTCGACGCCTTTGCTGATTCGTGGCTTTAAAGCGACTTATCCCGGAGTCGCGCCGGACGGCATTTTTTATGATCCGGCCGTTTTGGCGGCGGCGCCGCAGAAGATGACGGCAGCCGGTTTCGGCGATGTACTGGCGAAAATCATCGCTATTTTGGACTGGCGTC
>CAYRWC010000467.1:0-1972 GCA_964427795.1 uncultured Oscillospiraceae bacterium
AGGCGGCTTTGCAGCCAAGATCATAAAAAAGCTGCGACAGCTGGGTCATGTTCAGGCCGTCGGAATAACCCGGCTGCCGGCCGTCCACAAGGACAAAGCAATAATGGCCGGGCTCATAATAGCCGATCGCGCTGCGCGGATTGGCCGCGGTGACGGAGCTGTTGAACCGGGTCATCGGCTGTCCGTTGTCCAGAAGCATCGGTCCGAAAGACCAGGCCTGCCAGGCTCCGTTTTGCATGACCTGATTAAGATCAAAGCCGTCGGCGGTTACCGTTTCCATCGTTCCGTCATAATTCATAATCAGAACATCCTGGAACGTTGTTTCCCTATAAAGCTCGCCGTTTCGGATGACGATCCCGCTGTCGCGGATGCCGTAATAATCGCCGGATATCGCCAAAATCGCCTGGCTTTCCTGCGCCATGTCAAGGACCTGGCCGGTCAGGCCTCGGCCGTATTGTCCCGTGGCAAATGCGGTCCGGAAATAGTCGATGTCGCTTAAATAAATATCGGCGACGATATAAGCGACTTTCCCGGTTTGTACGCGATTCAGGTTAATGCTGATATGGGAACTCTGATAAGAATCATCGGTCGTGATGATAGCGCCATCGGTAAAATGCCCGGCAAATTTGGCGCTCCAGGCACCGGAAGTGTCCGGTATCGCTGTCGGCGCCGCTGTCGGCGCCACGATCGGTGCCGTACTTGTCGCGGTTGTATTGCCGGCGGAGTCGGAGACGGTGATATTGCCGTCGGAAACGGTAATCAAGCTATCGGCTGTGCCGTCCGTTTCGCTGGCTCCGACAGCCGTAATGGAAGGGCGGGGCAGCATGATACCGGAAGATTTGATATCGCGGGGCAGAACATGATGGAATAAAGCAAAGATAATCAATCCCACGCCTGTCAGAAGCAGGTCGATCAGAATAACCAGCGGCAGGGGCATATTGCGGCGCTTTGTTTTTTTTGATCCGGCGCGACGGCCGGCAGCTGTTTGATCAATGAATTTAATGTGTGATTTCATGCCGGATTACCTCATGGTTTTCTTGTTTGCTATTATACCTCATCTTACCGCTCCTGCGGAGCAGGCAGACCGCTCAGACGTTATTTCCCGCCGGGCAATATGCGGGCTCCGCAATCGGACGGCGGATAAACCGACTCTTTGAAGAGCAGCTGAATCTTGTGTGAAAGTCTGCGTAAATGCCTCTTTCAGGGCTTCAGATCCATTGAAGTGCATCATCCGATATGGTAGATTGCTGGTATGATGATTGTTCTGGCGCATGATATGGAAGAGACTGCCGGCCGGCAGAAGCGCAAATAAAGATGATAGAAAGGCGGATGCCGTATGGATTTGCCCAGCATTCTTATACCGGCTTATAAGCCGGATCAGAAAATGATTGATTTAATTCAATCTTTACATCAAAAAGGATTTTCCCGGATTATTATTGTGAACGACGGCAGCGGGCCGGCTTATGAACCGATCTTTATGAGTGCGGCGGCGCTCGGTTGCCTGGTTTTGCAGCACGCGATCAACATGGGCAAGGGGCGTGCCCTGAAGACCGGCTTCAATGAAGCCCTGTACAGAGGTTATGCCGATCACGGCCTGATCACGGCCGACGCGGACGGTCAGCATACGCCGGCCGATATCGTCCATATAGCGGAAGTCATGGCTATGCATCCGGATAGCCTTGTTTTGGGCGTCCGCCGGTTTACCGGCCGGGTGCCGCTGAAAAATCGGCTTGGCAACGGGATTACCCGGCTGATTTTCGCCTTGATAAATGGAAAAATGGTTTACGATACCCAGACCGGCTTGCGCGGCATCCCGGCCGTCCATCTGCCGCTGATCCTGACGCTGGCCGGTGAACGATATGAATATGAAATGAACATGCTGCTGGCGGTTAAGCCGAATCATATACCGCTGGAGCAGGTGACGATCGAGACGGTTTACATCGAGGGTAATAAATCGTCACATTTCAAGGCT
>CAYRWC010000468.1:0-1954 GCA_964427795.1 uncultured Oscillospiraceae bacterium
CATTGAATAATTACCCGTTCTTCCTTATCCTTATTTATCTGTGCAACCGATACTTTCAACGCGCTACCCTCGCAACCTGGCAATAAACCATTTTTGTCTGCCCGCCTCAGCCAATACGGCAGGCATGTTTGTAGACAATAAACAGCCTACCCCCATGATTCAAAGCGGGCAGATACCGGTACCTCGTTGCTATTATAGCATATTTTCAATAACTCCTTCAACTTTTCCACAGGATTTGATAACACGATCTTGGATAATGCGGGGCTGACCGTATCATTTGACAACTGAGTGGCTGAAGTCATTATATGATAGTATGGAGCTGACCACACAATTTTATAATTAGGGCATTGACCGCATTATTTGATAATTTGGAGAGGCTTTCACTTTCAGCCTCCCCGCATACATATCATGCATCGTTCGCTTAATATTCTGTTTTTAAATCTGGCGTCCCTGCATCCTTGAGCGTACAGTTAAAGAAATCCAGTACAATTTGATTCATCGTCTCTATGCAGTACCGGCTGTCTACCTCCCCAGTGCCGAGCATACGTGCCAGTGTCGGGGAAAAAAGCGGAAGGTCTGTAAAGTTCAGGTGCCCTGAGCCGCGGATTACAGCGTCATAAGCCTGGACAGCATGCGCACTGGCGGATAGATTGTTATAGGCCATTCCAGCCTGACGGGCGTCATCATAATGGCTATCGTTGTAAAGGTTCAGCAATGAAACCGGATAAGGTGCCGCGTTTAGAACTGCTTGTCCTTTTTCAAAGCCGATCTCCTCGCCGATCATTGTGCCGTCAATCACGATCACTGCATCTACATCCGACCGTTCCCGCCCTAACTGAGCCGCAGCCGCACCGCCCAGCGAATGTCCGAAAAGCCCGATTTTTTCTTTATTAATCAATGAGTAAACGGATTGAGGTATCTCCCTTTTTTCATTACTCAGTATTTTATTCAGGATGAAATCCATATCGCCGGTACGCAGAGCCAGCCATTCATGGGTCTTTGTGTAAGTTGTCTGCTGGTCATAAGCATCGTTCGTAATGTTTACGGCATCGTTGAGAAAATCCGTATTGACCAATGTAGTGCTGCCATCTGTATGCTGCGAAAAGAAGGCGTGATAGCTGTGGTCGATGCTGCACACCACATAGCCATTGCTGGCAAGGTCTTCAAAGGTGGAAAGATTGCTGCCGCGATAGCCAAATGACCCGTGTGAGAATATTGCAAGCGGGAGCGTGTCCGAGCCTTCGCCAATATCAGGATACCAGAACTGAACCGTCAGTTTTCTGTTTTCGCCCGTCGGGGAAAAAAGATCAACACGAGAGACATCTGTGAAGGTAACACTTGTTGTATTCACAGCAAAAGAACCCGTAGCAGCAACCGGCTTGAACTGTGGAAACAAAATGCTGGGTAAAATGCAGAATGTCAGCAGGATGCATCCGTTCACACTGGAAAGCACGGCTTTAAATCCTTTAAATTCTTTTTCTGCTTTTGGTTTCCCTATAAAATAAATGACACTGATAATCGCCAATATTGCGAGCAGGATGAACAGACCTGTCCATCGGAAACCCCACCAATAAACGCCTGCAATCAGAAGCATTGAAAATACTGTAAAGGTAACAATCCGCATGATGTGCTTTACCTTCGTCTGGCGGTTCTTTGTCGTAAGACGGTAAACAAGAAATCCTATTTGTGTACTGAGTGCGATGAGCAATGTAATAATTCCTAGCATGTGCGATATTTCCTCTCTCTCTTTTGTCATGGTAAGTATAGACCATGCTTGTTATAGGCAGTATAACCCATGCTTTTTCGCTGCTCAATGTATTTACAGGTAAGTTACGTTTATACGGTGTGAGTTGCATCTCAAGACTTCCAAAGAATCCACTTTTTATGACTCACGTTTACAGAGTTGAGAATCCGACAAAACCCTTAGAAAACTACAAGGATATTGGCTCTTTTA